>NZ_RCNY01000046.1:0-1650 GCF_004307635.1 Pseudomonas sp. Sample_22 | reverse complement strand
GGTTGAGTAGTTTTTATGACATAGAAACAACTTGAGTTACGTGATGTTGCGCCTGCATCCTCGCGGCATCGACAATAGACGCAATGGCACGAATATCAGCTGCTGATATGATGTCCGATACCGACAGCTCAATTTTGACCGCCTTCGAAGAAAACTCCGCCCGCAGAGCACTGACAAATTGCACAGCACCGAGAGACGCCAAGCCACACTCCTCTAAGCTTAAATCAGGATTTGCTTCCATCCCTGTAGTGCGTTCTACGATTTTCAAAACTTCTGACAATGTATCGCTTGAATGTTCTGACTGAACCTTATTTCCTGCCAGAAGCATGCTCATGCTTTGAAAGCCACGTCTAATTAATGGCTCGCAAGGTTGTACGAGCTTTCCAAATATAACCACTAGTCCGACGAGATAGAAATACTCATACCATTCCACAGGGACAGGCTGGGGGCTAAACCAATAAAAATCTTTACGATAACTCCACCAGTTCCACCACTCGCCATTTCGCGTAATGGCGTAGTACCACTGTCCCACCACCTGATGAAACAGAAAGCATGCATAAGTTGCTGGGGCCAAGCTTTGAGAAATAGGATTCGATCGTAAGATTTTTGCTGTTAAACCTTGCCCCGTACTTAGAGCAAAAAGCCAGAGCAATGTAATGGGTGCGAATAGCCGAGAGGCGACTTCGTCCCAGATTCTGTTAACGATGCCTGGGTCTGCAAAATTATTAGCGGCTTCGGGACGTAGGAAAAAGGTGTCGAGAGAAGCCTGCGAAACAGCCGATCCGTGAGGTATATAACCCTGAAGGATATGCGCGGTACTGACTGCGACAACCAACAGGGTTATGGCGTCGGCGACGTAGCCCCATAAGTAGGCACGTGCCTGATTATAGGGCCGAACAGCATCAAATAAAAATGCAACGCACATGCCCACCACGAAGTAAACCATCCAAAATGGTGAGAATAAGTAGAATCCAAGCAATACCGCATTATCAGTGTCCGCAGCATCCATTTGTTGAGCGCTAGGGATTAATTTTTCACCCGTTGATTGGTCAAAAAAGCCATAGCCAATCGCATCTTCGGCATAGCTGTACCAAAAACCTAATAATATCAGCACATTGAGACTAACGCCCAATAAGCTCAACAGTATTAGTGGTTTCGTCTTTTTTCGCACCTTATACAGCTGATTATATATGCTGGGAAAGATCAGCAAGCATTGGAAATACATAGATGTGAACCATAGGTAAAATCCCATGAACCACGATGCTCCCCAGAGTGGTGTCGCCGACAATCCTGTAAGATAGATTGTTATTGTCGCGAGCAGATTGGCCGCCCAAGACTCTTGCAGAAGAGGGGTGCCTTCACAAAACATTCGCCCCATGTCTTCCGGCTGGGAGTTCCAATGGAAGGCCGGAGAGAATGTGGATGGCTGACAGTGCGGTAATAAATTGATCAGTGCAAAAACTAGGGCTAAAGCGTAAAGCGGATACATGGCCTTTATGCGGGCCCAGATAAAAGATCTTTTGCGGGAAATCAAGGATGGCATAACGATTGCCAATGAAAACCCTGCGGTTACAAAGAACGCATGCACATGCCACGGAAATTGCCTAAGATTTGCAAAGGCGCCCCATGATTCATCGGAGCCAATATGCA
>NZ_RCNY01000089.1:0-115556 GCF_004307635.1 Pseudomonas sp. Sample_22 | reverse complement strand
ACGCAATACTCGTTGGTGGAGCGGTTCAACCGCTGATGGGTGTGCACTGATCGTTCCCCCGCTCTGCGTGGGAATGCAGCCGGGACGCTCTGCGTTCCAAAGCGTGACGCAGAGCGTCACAAGAGGCATTCCCACGCGGAGCGTGGGAACGATCATCCAAAGATTGTCTTTCCCGAACTGGACGACCTGTAGCAATAGCCGCGCGCGCAAAGAGGCTATATAGGCAACCTACCGTTTACTGAAGAAACGCAGCCACCCGCCCCGCCGCAGCCGACAAATGCTGCTCATGGGTAAACCCCGAAGCTTTCAACGGTTTCAGATCGTGATCCCCCGCCACCAGCCAGAACACTTCGATACTGGGTGACAAGGCATACCCTTCGACGGCTTCACGGTTACCCAACGCATCCCGCTCTCCCTGCACGATCAACGTCCGCGTTTTCAGCGCCGCCAAATGCTCGACCCGCGGTTTCTCCGGTTTACCCACCGCGTAGAACGGATAACCCAGGCATACCAGTGCATCGGCAGCCAACTCGTCAGCCAGCAAACTGGCCATACGCCCGCCCATCGACTTGCCACCGACGGCCAGAGTCCCGGTGACATGGCGTCGCACTTCGGCATAGACCTCGCGCCAGCATTCCAGCAGTTTCGGCGCCGGGTTGGGTGGACGCTTACCGCCATCGATACGCCGCTGCGCCATGTACGGAAACTCGAAACGCAGCACATTGACGCCTTGCGCCGCGAGCCGTGCAGCCATGTCGGTCATCCAGTCGCTGTCCATCGGCGCACCGGCGCCGTGGGCGAGAATCAAGGTCGCCGAAGAGGTGCCTGAAGCGACGTCCCACAGCCATCCATGATCGCGCACACATTGCGCCCATTGATCCCCGTCAATACCGGCCTTGTGCCCTTTGGTCATGCTTGCCTCGCTTTTAGTCTGCCTATAACTCCGGCCGAAGGGTGCGCTGCGCGCTCACTTCGGCTGAACCGTGGATGGGGAACCATGAACACTTCTATCAGTACCGCCTACAACTACAAGGTGGTCCGCCAATTCGCCATTATGACGGTGGTGTGGGGCATCGTCGGCATGGGGCTCGGGGTTTTTCTCGCCGCCCAATTGGTCTGGCCCGAACTCAACTTCGATTTACCCTGGACCAGTTTCGGCCGCCTGCGCCCGCTGCACACTAACGCAGTGATCTTCGCTTTCGGCGGCTGCGCCCTGTTCGCCAGTTCGTTCTATTCGGTGCAACGCACCTGCCAGACCCAGCTGTTTGCGCCGAAAATCGCCGCGTTCTGTTTCTGGGGCTGGCAACTGGTGATCCTGTTGGCAGCCATCAGCTTGCCGTTGGGTTACACCAGCTCCAAGGAGTACGCCGAGCTGGAATGGCCGATCGACATCCTCATCACCATCGTCTGGGTGGCCTACGCCATTGTGTTCTTCGGCACCGTGATGAAGCGCAAGACCAAACATATCTACGTCGGCAACTGGTTCTTCGGTGGGTTCATCATCACCGTGGCGATTTTGCACATCGTCAACAACCTTGAGTTGCCGGTGAGCTTCACCAAGTCCTACTCGGTGTACGCCGGTGCTACCGACGCGATGGTGCAATGGTGGTACGGACACAACGCCGTGGGCTTTTTCCTCACCGCCGGGTTCCTCGGCATGATGTATTACTTCGTGCCCAAACAGGCCGAGCGCCCGGTGTACTCCTATCGCCTGTCGATCGTGCACTTCTGGGCGCTGATCACCCTGTACATCTGGGCCGGCCCGCATCACCTGCATTACACCGCGCTGCCGGACTGGGCGCAGTCGTTGGGCATGGTGATGTCGCTGGTGCTGCTGGCACCGAGCTGGGGCGGGATGATCAACGGCATGATGACGTTGTCGGGCGCCTGGCATAAGTTGCGCAGCGACCCGATCCTGCGTTTCCTCGTGGTGTCCTTGGCGTTCTACGGCATGTCGACCTTCGAAGGGCCGATGATGGCGATCAAGACCGTCAACGCCCTCTCCCACTACACCGACTGGACCATCGGCCACGTACACGCCGGCGCGCTCGGCTGGGTGGCAATGATTTCCATCGGTGCGCTGTACCACATGATCCCGAAAGTCTTCGGCCGCGAGCAAATGCACAGCATCGGCCTGATCAACGCGCACTTCTGGCTCGCCACTATCGGCACCGTTTTGTACATCGCCTCGATGTGGGTCAACGGCATCGCCCAGGGCCTGATGTGGCGCGCGGTCAATGAGGACGGCACGCTGACTTATTCCTTCGTCGAGACCCTGGCGGCCAGCCATCCAGGCTTTGTCGTACGACTGGTGGGTGGCGCGATTTTCCTCAGCGGCATGTTCCTGATGGCTTACAACACCTGGCGCACCGTACGGGCTTCGCAGCCTGCCGACGTCGCCGCTGCCGCGCAGATGGCTTGAGGAGTCCGCCATGAAACACGAAACAATCGAGAAAAACGTCGGCCTGCTGATGCTGTTGATGGTGCTCGCCGTGAGCATCGGTGGCCTGACCCAGATCGTCCCGCTGTTCTTCCAGGACGTGACCAATAAACCGGTGGAAGGCATGAAGCCCTACACCGCGCTGCAACTGGAAGGTCGCGACATCTACATCCGCGAAGGCTGCGTCGGCTGCCACTCGCAAATGATCCGCCCGTTCCGCGCCGAAACCGAACGCTACGGCCACTATTCAGTGGCCGGTGAAAGCGTTTGGGATCACCCGTTCCTCTGGGGCTCGAAACGTACCGGTCCGGACCTGGCGCGGGTCGGCGCGCGTTACTCGGATGACTGGCACCGCGCGCACTTGTACAACCCGCGCAACGTGGTGCCGGAATCGAAAATGCCCGCCTACCCGTGGCTGGTGACCAATCAACTCGACAGCAACCACACCGAAAACAAGCTCAAGACCATGCGCACCCTGGGTGTGCCGTACACCGACGAGGACATCAGCGGCGCCGTTGCCTCGCTCAAAGGCAAGAGTGAAATGGATGCGCTGGTCGCCTACCTGCAAGTGCTCGGCACTGCGATCAAGAGCAAGAGGTGAGCCATGGTCGTTGAATTGAGTACTGGAATGATCCGCGGACTGGGCACGGTCGTGGTCTTCGTAGCCTTCCTCGGCCTGACCCTTTGGGTATTCAGCAGCAAGCGCAAAACGGAATTCGCCGAGGCGCGCCTGCTGCCGTTCGCCGACGAGCCGCAACCCGACATCACCGACGAAATCGAAACAAGGAGTACCCGGCCATGACCACTTTCTGGAGTACGTGGATCTGCGTACTGACCATCGGCAGCCTGATCGGCCTGACCTGGTTGCTGATCGGCACCCGCAAGGGCGAAACCAAAGGCAGCGTCGACCAGACCATGGGCCACAGCTTCGACGGCATCGAGGAGTACGACAATCCGTTGCCGCAATGGTGGTTCATGCTGTTCGCCGGCACGCTGGTGTTTGCCGTCGGCTACCTGATCCTTTATCCGGGTCTGGGCAACTGGAAAGGCATCCTGCCCGGTTACGAAAACGGCTGGACCGGCGTGCACGAATGGGAAAAGGAGATGGACAAGGCGGACGCGAAGTTCGCGCCGATATTCGCCAAATTCGCCGCGATGCCAGTGGAAGAAGTGGCCAACGATCCGCAAGCGTTGAAAATGGGCGGACGCTTGTTTGCCTCCAATTGCTCGGTGTGCCATGGCTCGGATGCCAAGGGCGCGTTCGGCTTCCCCAATCTGGCGGACAGTGATTGGCGCTGGGGCGGCAACGCCGACACCATCAAGACCACCATCATGGGCGGTCGCATGGCGGCCATGCCGGCCTGGGGGGAAATATTGGGTGAGGATGGCGTGAAAAACGTCGCTGCGTACGTTCGTCATGAACTGGCCGGCCTGCCATTGCCCGCCGACACCAAGGCAGACCTGCAGGCCGGACAGCAGGCGTTCAACACCACGTGCGTAGCCTGTCACGGGGCAAACGGGCAAGGCACCGAAGCCATGGGAGCGCCGAACCTGACACACCCGACCGGTTTCATCTATGGCACCAGCCTGACCCAGCTTGAACAAACGATTCGGCATGGCCGCCAGGGCCACATGCCGGCGCAAAATGAACTGCTCGGCAACGATAAAGTGCAACTGCTCGCGGCTTACGTGTACAGCCTTTCCAGAGGTGACAAGCAGTTGAGCGGCAAGCTTCAAGCTACAGGCGGCAAGTGAAGGCATAAGCAAAAACCGCAGGCACGGGCTCTAACCTGGAGCTTGTAGCTTGCGGCTTGTAGCTGCTTCTTTTTGTCGCACCCCCCTCCAGTCTTCCTTTCGGATCCCCGGATTCGGGTCTAAGCTCTCCCGATGCGGACTGGCCGGTGCCAGCTCCAGGTCGACCCTTAAACGATGTGTTCTACGAATCGGCTGACTGACAGGCCGCAAAGGCTGGTAGTTACCGGCTGTCGCGCCAATTGCCTGCGATCACTCAACGCTGTGTTTGAACACACCTCGTAACATCCGACCTTCCCCCCTCGCCTCTCGAGTCCGCCGAGACATTTTGCCCATGGGCAATTTTGTCCTTACGCGGCGCATGGAAAGGCCGCAGAATCAGCATTTGAAAGCATTGACCCAGGTCATGGCGCGTTGCAATGACCCCCTGCTTTCTACATACTTGCGGCCGATTTTTAATCCTAATAAAACACCCAAACCGTGGAACCTTAGAATGAGCACAGCAATCAGTCCGACTGCTTATAACTATAAGGTAGTCCGCCAGTTCGCCATCATGACGGTGGTCTGGGGGATCCTTGGCATGGGGCTCGGTGTCTTCATCGCCTCGCAACTGGTTTGGCCGGAGTTGAACTTCGGTCTGGCCTGGACGAGCTTTGGACGCCTGCGCCCGTTGCACACCAACCTGGTGATTTTCGCCTTCGGTGGATGTGCACTGTTTGCCACTTCCTATTACGTCGTGCAGCGAACCTGCCAAACGCGACTGATTTCCGACAGCCTCGCAGCCTTCACCTTCTGGGGATGGCAAGCGGTGATTGTCGGCGCGATCATTACCTTGCCGATGGGTTTGACCACCACCAAGGAATACGCGGAACTGGAATGGCCCCTGGCTATTCTGCTGGCCATTGTCTGGGTCACCTACGGCCTGGTGTTCTTCGGCACCATCGTCAAGCGCAAGACCAAGCACATCTATGTGGGTAACTGGTTCTACGGCGCATTCATCGTCGTGACCGCGATGCTGCACATCGTCAACCACATGTCGCTGCCGGTCAGCCTGTTCAAGTCGTACTCGGCCTACTCGGGTGCGACCGACGCGATGATCCAGTGGTGGTACGGCCACAACGCCGTGGGCTTCTTCCTGACCACCGGTTTCCTGGGGATGATGTACTACTTCGTGCCAAAACAGGCCGAACGTCCGATCTACTCCTATCGTTTGTCCATCGTGCACTTCTGGGCGCTGATCACCCTGTACATCTGGGCCGGTCCGCACCACCTGCACTACACCGCCCTGCCGGACTGGGCGCAGTCCCTGGGCATGGCGATGTCGATCATCCTGCTGGCTCCGAGCTGGGGCGGCATGATCAACGGCATGATGACCCTGTCGGGCGCCTGGCATAAGCTGCGCACCGATCCGATCCTGCGTTTCCTGGTCGTTTCCCTGGCGTTCTACGGCATGTCGACCTTCGAAGGTCCGATGATGGCGATCAAGACCGTGAACTCGCTGTCGCACTACACCGACTGGACCATCGGCCACGTACATGCCGGCGCTTTGGGTTGGGTTGCGATGATCTCGATCGGCGCGATCTACCACATGATCCCGAAACTGTTCGGTCGTGCGCAGATGCACAGCACCGGCCTGATCAACACGCATTTCTGGCTCGCCACCATCGGTACCGTTCTGTACATCGCTTCGATGTGGGTCAACGGCATCACCCAGGGCCTGATGTGGCGTGCAATCAACGATGACGGCACCCTCACCTATTCGTTCGTCGAAGCGCTGCAAGCCAGCCACCCTGGCTTCATCGTTCGCGCATTGGGCGGTGCGTTCTTCGCCACCGGCATGCTGTTCATGGCCTACAACGTATTCCGTACCGTACGCGCCTCGAATCCGGCTGAAGCTGAAGCCGCCGAACAGATTGCTGTAGTTGGAGCTCACTGATGAAGCATGAAGCAGTCGAGAAGAATATTGGCCTGCTGGCCTTCTTCATGGTTATCGCCGTCAGTGTCGGCGGCCTGACCCAGATCGTTCCGCTGTTTTTCCAGGATGTCACCAACAAGCCGGTCGAGGGCATGAAGCCCCGCACTGCCCTTGAACTGGAAGGCCGGGACGTTTACATCGCCAACGGTTGTGTCGGCTGCCACTCGCAGATGATCCGCCCGTTCCGTGCTGAAACCGAACGCTACGGCCACTACTCGGTCGCCGGTGAAAGCGTTTGGGACCACCCGTTCCTGTGGGGTTCCAAGCGTACCGGTCCGGACCTGGCCCGCGTCGGCGGCCGTTACTCCGATGACTGGCAGCGTGCGCACCTGTACAACCCGCGCAACGTGGTGCCGGAATCGAAAATGCCGGCCTACCCGTTCCTCGTGGAAAACAAGCTCGACGGCAAAGACACCGCCAAGAAAATGGAAGTCTTGCGCACGCTCGGCGTCCCTTACACCGACGAAGACATCGCCGGCGCCAAGGATGCTGTGAAGGGCAAAACCGAAATGGACGCGCTGGTGGCCTATCTGCAAGGCCTGGGCACCATCATCAAAAGCAAACGGTGATCTAAATGGATATCGGGATGATTCGTGGCCTGGGCACCGTCGTTGTGATGGTGGCCTTCATCGGTCTGGCGTTGTGGGTATTCAGCCCCAAGCGCAAGTCAGAGTTTGAAGACGCGACCTTGCTGCCTTTTGCGGATGATCCCGAAGCCATCAAGCACGTCGAGCAAGCTTCTAGGAGTAACAAAGAATGACTACATTCTGGAGTCTGTACGTCACAGTCCTCAGTCTCGGTACGATCTTTTCCCTGACCTGGCTGCTGCTGTCGACCCGCAAGGGCCAGCGCACCGAGTCCACCGAAGAGACGGTTGGGCACTCCTTCGACGGTATCGAGGAGTACGACAACCCGTTGCCGAAATGGTGGTTCATGCTGTTCGTGGCCACCATCATTTTCGCCCTCGGCTACCTGGTACTGTACCCGGGCCTGGGCAACTGGAAAGGCCTGCTGCCGGGTTACAACTACCTGGACAACGAGAAGCAGACCGCGTTCGCCAACGGCCAGACCGGCTGGACCGGCGTTCACGAGTGGGAAAAGGAAATGGCCAAGTCGGATGCCAAGTTTGGCCCGATCTTCGCCAAGTTCGCTTCCATGCCAATCGAAGAAGTGGCCAAGGACCCGCAAGCCCTGAAGATGGGTGGCCGCCTGTTTGCCTCCAACTGCTCGGTTTGCCACGGTTCCGACGCCAAGGGCGCCTACGGCTTCCCGAACCTGACCGACGCCGACTGGCGCTGGGGCGGCGAGCCGGAAACGATCAAGACCACCATCATGGGTGGCCGTCACGCAGTCATGCCGGCGTGGGCTGAAGTCATTGGCGAGCAAGGCGTTGCCGATGTGGCGGCGTTTGTCCTGACCAACCTCGATGGCCGCAAGCTGCCGGAAGGCGCCAAGGCTGACCCGGTTGCCGGCCAGAAGCTGTTCGCCGCCAACTGCGTGGCGTGCCACGGCCCGCAAGGCAAAGGCACTCCGGCCATGGGCGCGCCTGACCTGACTCACCCGGGCGCGTTCATCTACGGCTCGAGCTTCGCTCAATTGCAGCAGACCATCCGTTACGGCCGTCAGGGCCAGATGCCTGCGCAAGACGCGATGCAAGGCAACGACAAGGTTCATCTGCTGGCCGCTTACGTGTATAGCCTCTCTCATGGAGAGAAGGCTCCAGCGGCGGACGCCCAATAAGGGAAACGCTTGATGCAACGAAAAGGCCCTGTCATCTGACAGGGCCTTTTTTTTGAGTCGCCAACGTGTTTCCCACATCAAGGTTGCGTGGCACTCAGCATAGTAGTAACGTTTCTACATTAGTTTATTCAGGAGGGTCATACATGATGGCCATCACCACCATTTCCAGCCGCGAATTCAACCAGGACACAAGTGGTGCCAAAAAAGCCACACGCCAGGGGCCGGTTTTCATCACTGACAGAGGCAAACCGGCGCATGTGCTGCTAAGCATTGAGGACTACCAAAAACTCACTGGCATCAACGCCGACATCGTCGAACTCCTGGTCATGCCTGAAGCGGCAGAAATCGAGTTCGAAACCGAGCGTGCCGTGATCACTCATCGCCCTGTGGATTTGTCTTGATGTACCTGCTCGACACCAACGTGATTTCCGAACTTCGCAAACCCCAGGCTGACGCAAATGTCGTCGCCTGGGCCAAAGGCATTATCGCTTCACGCATGTTCATTTCAGCCATTACCCTCAAGGAGCTGGAGACCGGAGTGCTCCGCATGGAGCGTCGCGATGCCGTTCAGGGAAAGATATTGCGCACCTGGCTCAAGCGTCATGTCTTACCGGCATTCGATGCCCGCATTCTGCCGATCGATGCTGCCGTGGCCCTTCGATGTGCCAGTTTGCACGTTCCGGATCGCGCAAACGAAGCAGACTCGTTGATTGCAGCGACTGCGCTGATTCATGGTTTGACCGTGGTTACCCGCAATGTCGGTGATTTTCAGTTCAGTGGCGTGCAGTTGATAAACCCATGGGCCGATTGAGCGCCAACGGCCGCAAATCCGTCCATAATTCACAAGTCAATTGATTCAAGTCATTACACCATCGATTAATTTCTCCCAACGTGACCAAAGGTCGCACCCTTGGGCTAGAGCGACAGGCGTATCATTGCGCCACTGCAACACCTCTTTTTGACCGCGGTCGGCACGTACTGACCGAGGCATTTGTCCACTGCCGTGGGATGCAATGATGAGCAACCAGATTCCGGTACACGACGTCACTCCACCCGCGAAGAACGCGAACAACAGCGTCGATCTCTACGCCTCTCGAGAAAAGATCTACACCCGCGCCTTCACCGGACTGTTCCGCAATCTGCGCATGGCCGGCGGTGCCGTTTTGTTCCTGTTGTATTTCGGTACGGTCTGGCTCAATTGGGGTGGCCATCAGGCTGTCTGGTGGAACCTGCCCGAACGCAAATTCTTCATTTTCGGCGCGACCTTCTGGCCTCAGGATTTCATCCTGCTGTCTGGCATGTTGATCATTGCCGCGTTCGGCCTGTTCTTTATCACGGTGTATGCCGGCCGGGTCTGGTGTGGTTATACCTGTCCGCAAAGTGTGTGGACGTGGATCTTCATGTGGTGTGAAAAGGTCACCGAGGGTGACCGTAACCAGCGCATCAAGCTCGACAAGGCGTCGATGGGCGCCAACAAATTCCTGCGCAAATTCAGCAAGCACACCCTGTGGCTGCTGATCGGCTTTGTCACTGGCATGACCTTCGTCGGCTACTTCTCGCCGATCCGCGAACTGGTGATCGATTTCTTCACTGGCGAGGCCGATGGCTGGTCGTATTTCTGGGTAGCCTTCTTCACCCTTGCCACCTACGGCAACGCCGGTTGGCTGCGTGAGCAAGTGTGCATTTACATGTGTCCGTACGCGCGTTTCCAGAGCGTGATGTTCGACAAGGACACGCTGATCGTTTCCTACGACCCGCGCCGTGGCGAAAGCCGTGGCCCGCGCAAGAAAGGGATCGATTACAAGGCTCAGGGCCTGGGTGATTGCATCGACTGCACCATGTGCGTTCAGGTCTGCCCGACCGGTATCGACATCCGCGACGGCCTGCAAATCGAATGCATCGGTTGTGCCGCCTGCATCGATGCCTGCGACGCCATCATGGACAAAATGGAATACCCGCGCGGCTTGATCAGCTACACCACCGAACACAACCTGTCCGGGCAGAAAACCCATAAACTGCGTCCGCGCCTGATCGGCTATGCCGTGGTGTTGCTGGCGATGATCAGCTTGCTGGTGACCGCGTTCTTCATGCGCTCGCTGGTGGGCTTCGACGTCAGCAAGGACCGGGTTCTGTACCGCGAGAACGCCGAGGGCCGGATCGAAAACGTCTACAGCCTGAAAATCATGAACAAGGATCAGCGCGACCACACGTATGTGCTTGAAGCCACCGGCCTGCCGGATCTCAAGCTGCAAGGCCGACGCGAGATCAAAGTTGCGGCCGGTGACATCATCAGCCAGCCGGCCGAGTTGTCCGTGGCGCCGGAACACCTGCCATCGAGCACCAATGAGGTGAAATTCATCCTCAAGGATGCCGATGACGCCAGCATCCACGTTGAAGCCAAGAGCCGATTCATCGGCCCACAAATTCGTTGAGAGAAGTGATCATGTCCGCAGCAAACGCCGCAAGTCCCTGGTACAAGCACCTCTGGCCATGGATCATCATCGGGATCCTGGCCTGCTCGGTGGCCTTGACCTTGTCCATGGTGACCATTGCGGTGAACAACCCGGACAACCTGGTCAACGACAACTATTACGAAGCCGGCAAAGGCATCAACCGCTCTCTGGATCGCGAATTATTGGCGCAAACCCTGTTGATGCGCGCCAGCGTGCATCTGGATGACGTGACCGGCGAAGTCGACCTGCGCCTGAGCGGCAACAGCCAGCCCAAGACCCTGGAGCTGAACCTGATCTCGCCGACCCAGCCGGAAAAAGACCGCAAAATCACCCTCACCCGCAGCGAAACCGAACAGGGCCGTTACATCGGCCAGTTGAGCGACAAGATCGAGGGTCGCCGCTTTGTCGAATTGCTGGGCAGCCAAGACGACCATATCTGGCGCATGTTCGAAGAAGAACTGGTCAGCCATGACAAGGACCTGCTGCTCGGGGACGAGCCCCTGCAGGGCGCGGAAGACCTGAAGAAGTAATAACCTGCGAATGCGATCAAATGTGGCGAGGGAGCTTGCTCCCGCTGGGGCGCGAAGCGCGCCCAAAACCTGCAGACCGGTCCTTTCAGTCTCAGCGAGTTCGCCGATTTGCGACTGCTACGCAGCCGAGCGGGAGCAAGCTCCCTCGCCACAATGGTTTTCATGGCAACACACATGACCACTCCACTTCCCTGCTACCACTGCGCCCTGCCCGTCCCGTCCGGCAGCCGCTTCACCGCCGTCGTGCTCGGGGAGCCACGCGAGTTCTGCTGCCCGGGTTGCCAGGCGGTGGCCGAAGCCATCGTCGCCGGCGGATTGGAAAGCTACTACCAGCATCGCAGCGAAGCCTCGGCCAACCCCGAAGCCTTGCCGGTGCAGTTGGTGGACGAACTGGCGTTGTATGACCGCGCCGATGTGCAGCAACCGTTCGTGCGCCACCAAGGCGAACTTGCCGAAACCACACTGCTGATGGAAGGCATCAGCTGCGCGGCCTGCGGCTGGCTGATCGAGAAACACCTGCGCACATTGCCCGGCGTGGATGAAGCCCGTTTGAATCTGTCGAACCATCGGCTGCACGTGCGCTGGGCCGACGCTCAACTGCCGCTGAGCAAAATACTCAGCCAACTGCGCTACATCGGTTACGTCGCCCACCCTTATCAGGCCGACCGCGCCAGCGAACAACTGGCCAGTGAAAATCGCCTGGCTTTGCGCCAACTTGGCGTCGCCGGGCTGCTGTGGTTCCAGGCGATGATGGCAACCATGGCCACCTGGCCTGAATTCAACATCGACCTCAGCCCCGAACTGCACACCATCCTGCGCTGGGTCGCGCTGTTCCTCACCACCCCCATCGTGTTCTATAGCTGCGCGCCATTCTTCAAGGGCGCCATGCGTGACCTGCGCACCCGTCACCTGACCATGGACGTTTCAGTGTCGCTGGCAATTGGCAGCGCCTACATCGCCGGGATCTGGACCTCGATCACCGGCGTCGGAGAGCTGTATTTCGATGCGGTCGGCATGTTCGCGCTGTTCCTGCTGGCCGGGCGCTATCTTGAACGACGCGCCCGCGAACGCACGGCCGCCGCCACTGCACAACTGGTCAATTTGCTGCCCGCTTCGTGTTTGCGGCTAAGCGCTGACGGCCAGAGCGAACGGATCCTGTTGAGCGAACTGCAAGTGGGCGATCAGGTGCTGGTGCATCCAGGCGCTGTGCTGCCCGCCGATGGCAGAATCCTCGACGGCCAGTCGAGTGTCGATGAGTCGCTGTTGACCGGAGAATACCTGCCGCAGGCCCGCACCCCGGGCGATGCGGTCACCGCTGGCACCCTTAACGTTGAAGGCGCACTGACCGTCGAAGTCCAGGCGCTCGGCCAGGACACCCGGCTCTCTGCCATCGTGCGTTTGCTTGATCGGGCGCAAGCGGAAAAACCGCGCCTGGCGGAAATTGCCGACCGCGCCGCGCAATGGTTCCTGTTGCTGTCGCTGATCGCGGCAGCGGCCATCGGCCTGCTGTGGTGGGAACTGGATTCGTCGCGGGCGTTCTGGATCGTGCTGGCGATGCTGGTCGCGACCTGCCCTTGCGCGTTGTCCCTGGCCACGCCGACCGCCCTTACCGCAGCGACCGGCACCTTGCACAAACTCGGCTTGCTGCTGACCCGTGGTCACGTTCTGGAAGGCTTGAACCAGATCGATACGGTGATATTCGACAAGACCGGCACCCTCACCGAAGGACGTCTGACTCTGCGTTCGATTCGCCCGCTCGGCGACCTCGACAGCGACCAGTGCCTGGCGCTCGCCGCCGCACTGGAAAACCGCTCTGAACACCCGATCGCCCGTGCGTTTGGCCGCGCACCGTTGGCCGCTGAAGAAGTCCACAGCACGCCGGGGCTTGGCCTGGAAGGCGTGGTCGGCGATCAACGATTGCGGATCGGCCACCCCGGTTTTGTCTGCGAAGTCAGCGGCGTTGGCGTGCCAGTGATGCCCGACGAAGCCGGCCAATGGTTGTTGCTCGGTAACCGTCATGGGCCGTTGGCCTGGTTTGTCCTCGACGACCGGCTGCGCGCCGATGCCGCTGCCCTGCTGACGGCATGCAAGGCCCGTGGCTGGCGCACCTTGCTGTTGTCCGGCGACAGCTCGCCGATGGTTGCCAGCGTGGCTGCCGAACTCGGCATCGATGAAGCCCGAGGCGGCTTGCGTCCGGACGACAAACTGCAAGTCCTGCAACAATTGCACAGGGACGGCCGCAAAGTGCTGATGCTCGGCGATGGCGTCAACGATGTACCCGTGCTGGCGGCGGCGGACATCAGCGTCGCCATGGGTTCGGCCACTGACCTGGCAAAAACCAGCGCCGATGCGGTGCTGCTGTCCAATCGCCTCGATGCCTTGGTGCAAGCCTTCAGCCTGGCACGGCGCACCCGACGGGTAATCATCGAGAACCTGTTGTGGGCCGGGTTGTACAATGGCCTCATGTTGCCGTTCGCCGCCCTCGGCTGGATTACGCCAGTGTGGGCTGCCGTCGGCATGTCGATCAGTTCGTTGACCGTGGTGCTCAATGCGCTGCGCCTCACTCGCCTGCCGGGTGTACAAGGTGCCGACGCCACGCCAGAAACCCGCCCGCTGCCGGCCTGAGCCGCGCGGGCATGGAGTCCAGATGCCAGCTCTCTACGTGATGATCCCGGCCGCACTGCTGATCGTGGCCATCGCTGTGTACATTTTCTTCTGGGCGGTCGACAGCGGTCAGTACGACGACCTCGACGGCCCGGCCCACAGCATCCTGTTCGATGACCAGGACCCGAATCACACCGCTGCGGTCGACGAGGCCAGCGGCCATCCGGCCAAACCCGACGACAAGGCTCCGCCCCATGCTTGAATTGGCGCCACTGTTGGTGTCGGCGCTGATTCTCGGTCTGCTCGGTGGTGGCCATTGCCTGGGCATGTGCGGCGGCCTGATGGGCGCGCTGACCCTGGCGATTCCCAAGGAACAACGCAGTCGTCGCTTTCGCCTGCTGCTGGCCTACAACCTTGGACGAATCCTCAGCTACGCCACCGCAGGACTGTTGATCGGCCTGGCCGGCTGGGCCGTGGCCAACAGCCCGGCGGCAATGTTCCTGCGACTCCTTGCCGGGTTGTTGCTGATTGCGATGGGTTTGTACCTGGCGGGCTGGTGGAGCGGCCTGACGCGCATTGAAAGTCTCGGTCGTGGCCTCTGGCGGCATATCCAGCCGATTGCCAACACACTGCTGCCGGTGTCGAGCCTTCCTCGTGCGCTGCTGCTGGGCGCGCTCTGGGGCTGGCTGCCGTGCGGCCTGGTTTACAGCACCTTGCTGTGGTCGGCCAGTCAGGGCAATGCCCTGGACAGTGCCTTATTGATGCTGGCATTCGGGCTGGGAACGTGGCCGGTGCTGCTGGCCACCGGGCTGGCGGCTGAACGGGTGACCGCGTTGTTGCGCAAGCGCAGCATACGCATGGCCGGTGGGCTGCTGGTCATGCTGTTTGGTATCTGGACCTTGCCGGGACCGCACCAGTATTGGCTCATGGGGCACTGATTGTGGCGAGGGAGCTTGCTCCCGCTGGGGCGCGAAGCGGCCCCAAAAAATGGGACCGCTGCGCAGTCCAGCGGGAGCAAGCTCCCTCGCCACAAAAACGATCGGAGCCCGGATATCCTTGATGCAAATCAAGATGCATCAACACCACCGCCCCTAGACTGGCCGGCACTGCCAGACTATCCGGGGGAATGCCCGCATGATGCTCGACGCCATTCGTTGGGACACCGATCTGATCCGCCGTTATGACCTGGCGGGACCGCGCTATACCTCCTATCCGACTGCCGTGCAATTCCACAGCAAGATCGGCACTTTCGACCTGTTCCACGCCCTGCGCGACAGCCGCAAGGCCCTGCGCCCGTTGTCGCTGTATGTGCACGTACCGTTCTGCGCGAACATTTGCTACTACTGCGCCTGCAACAAGGTCATCACCAAGGATCGTGGCCGGGCACTGCCCTACTTGCAGCGCCTGGAGCAGGAAATCCAACTGATCGCCTGCCACCTCGACCCGGCGCAAAAAGTCGAGCAACTGCACTTCGGTGGCGGCACGCCAACCTTTCTCAGCCATGACGAGCTGCGTCAATTGATGGCGCACCTGCGCAAACACTTCAATCTGCTCGACGATGATACCGGCGACTACGGCATCGAAATCGATCCCCGCGAGGCAGATTGGTCGACCATGGGGTTGTTGCGCGAGCTGGGCTTCAATCGGGTCAGCATCGGCCTGCAAGATCTCGACCCCGCCGTGCAGCGCGCCGTCAATCGCCTGCAAAGCCTGGAGGAAACCCGCGCGGTGATCGACGCCGCCCGGACCCTGCAGTTTCGCTCGATCAACATCGACCTGATCTATGGTTTGCCGAAGCAGACACCGGAAAACTTCGCCCGCACCGTCGAGGAAGTCATCAGCCTGCAACCGGACCGGCTCTCGGTATTCAACTACGCGCACCTGCCGGAACGGTTCATGCCGCAACGGCGAATCAACGGTAATGAACTGCCGACGCCAGCCAAGAAACTGGAAATGCTCCAGCGCACCATCGAGCAATTGACCGCCGCCGGTTACCGTTACATCGGCATGGACCACTTTGCACTGCCCGACGATGAACTGGCGATCGCCCAGGAAGAATCGACCCTGCAACGCAATTTCCAGGGCTACACCACCCACGGCCATTGCGATTTGATCGGTCTCGGCGTCTCAGCGATCAGCCAGATCGGCGACTTGTACTGCCAGAACAGTAGCGACCTGAATCAATACCAGAACGCCCTGGCCTCTTCGCAACTGGCCACCAGCCGCGGCCTGTTGTGCAACGCCGACGACCGCTTGCGCCGTGCAGTGATACAACAATTGATCTGTAACTTCAGCCTGGAGTTTGCCCAGATCGAACAGGCCTTCAACATCGATTTTCAGGGCTATTTCGGCGAACTGTGGCCGCAGTTGCAGCGCATGGCCCAAGACGGCCTGATCGAGATCGACAGCGACGCAATTACCGTGTTGCCAGCCGGGCGCTTGCTGGTTCGCTCGGTGTGCATGGTGTTCGATGCGTACCTGGAACAACACAGCCGCCAACGGTTTTCCAGAGTGATCTAATCGCTGCGACATAACCGCCACGTACTGGCCTCAATGTCCTTGGGTGAGTTACCCTTACGTCTTATGTGTGTTTTCCCACAAGGATTGAAGAAATGTCCGAGCCAGTTAAGTTGCGCGCTCATACCCAGGCCCACTGCAAGGATTGCAGCCTGGCCCCGCTGTGTTTGCCGCTATCGCTGAATCTGGAAGATATGGACGCGTTGGACGAAATCGTCAAACGTGGCCGCCCACTGAAAAAAGGCGAGTTTCTGTTCCGTCAGGGCGACACTTTCGACTCCGTTTACGCGGTCCGCTCCGGAGCCCTCAAGACCTTCAACCTCAGTGATGCCGGCGAAGAACAGCTCACCGGTTTCCACTTGCCGAGCGAACTGGTCGGCCTGTCGGGCATGGACACCGAAAAACACCCGGTATCGGCGCAGGCGCTGGAAACCACATCGGTGTGTGAAATCCCCTTCGAGCGCCTCGACGAACTGGCCCTGCAACTGCCGCAATTGCGTCGTCAATTGATGCGTGTGATGAGCCGCGAGATTCGTGACGATCAACAGATGATGTTGCTGTTGTCGAAAAAAACCGCTGACGAACGCATTGCCACGTTCCTGGTCAACCTGTCAGCACGCTTCCGTGCCAGGGGCTTCTCGGCCAACCAGTTCCGCCTGAGCATGTCGCGCAACGAAATCGGCAACTATCTGGGTCTGGCGGTGGAAACCGTGTCACGGGTGTTCACGCGTTTCCAGCAGAACGAACTGATTGCCGCCGAGGGCAAGGAAATCCGCATCCTCGACCCGATCCAGCTGTGCGCCCTGGCCGGCGGTTCACTGGAAAGCTGAAACAAGCGGTTGCGGCTGAGCGAAACGGTTCAGCCGCCGTTATACTGCGTCGTTTGCAGCCTGCCAGGACACCCGACGATGGTCTTCGACTCCTTCGACATCAAATCCCTCATCCGCCCCGTGATCGACTTTCCCAAGCCGGGCGTGATCTTTCGTGACATCACCCCGCTGTTCCAGTCGCCCACGGCGCTGCGCCTGGTGATGGACAGCTTCGCCCATCGTTACGTCGAGGCCGATTTCACCCACATTGGCGCGATGGATGCCCGGGGTTTCCTGATCGGTTCGGTGCTGGCCTACCAGCTGAACAAGCCGCTGGTGCTGTTCCGCAAGCAAGGCAAGCTGCCTGCCGACGTATTGGCCGAGGGCTACGCAACCGAATACGGCGAAGCGTTTCTCGAAGTACACGCCGACAGCCTGTGCGAAGGCGATTCGGTGGTGATGTTCGATGACCTGATTGCCACTGGCGGCACCCTGATCGCCGCTGCGAACCTGATTCGACGCATGGGTGCGCGGGTGCATGAAGCGGCGGCGATCATTGATCTGCCAGAGCTGGGTGGCTCGCAGCGATTGCAGGACATGGGCATCCCGACCTTCTGCCTGACGCAGTTTGCGCTGACGGATAAATAACCGGCGGCTGTCAGACCGCTATCGCTGGCAAGCCAGCTCCCACAGGTTTCACCGTCATGCACAGGATGTCTGTACGGCATAAACCACTGTGGGAGCTGGCTTGCCAGCGATGGCGTCATCGGCCACACGACCGCCTATAACCCCATCTGCTTGCTGATGATCTCGTTCATCACCTCACGTGTCCCGCCGCCAATCGACAGAATCCGGTTATCCCGATACAGCCGCTCCACCAGGCTTTCGCGCATGTAGCCCAACCCGCCCAGAATCTGCACGGCATCGCTGACGATCCGGTCCGCCGTATCCGTCGCAAAGTTTTTGGCCATGGAAATATCCTTGATCACACTCTGCCCCGCCGCCATTTTCGCTGCTTGCCGGTAGGTGAATTCGCGTGAAACCTCAAGCTGTGTGGCCATCTCGGCGAGGCGGTGCTTGATCACCTGGAACTTGCCGATCGGTTTGCCGAAAGCCTCACGCGCCCGCGCCCACTTCAGACTTTCCTCGAGCGCCAGTTGCGCGGTCATGTTGGCCATCAGGGCCAGTGCCAGGCGTTCGCTCTGAAAGTTGCCCATGATGCAGGCGAAGCCCATGTTCTCGGCGCCGATCAGATTGCCTACAGGTACACGGCAATCATCGAAGAACAGTTCGGCCGTGTCTGACGCCCACCAGCCCATTTTCTTCAACTGCCGCCCCACAGTGAAACCGGGAGTGCCCTTCTCGATCAGCAACAGGCTGATACCGGCGAAACCCGGCGCGCCGGTACGCACGGCCACGGTGTAGTAATCGGCACGGACACCGCTGGTGATGAAGGTTTTGCTGCCGCTGACCCGGTAAACATCACCCTCACGCACGGCGCGGGTTTGCAGATTGGCGACGTCGGAGCCGCCGCCGGGTTCGGTGACAGCCAAGGCGCTGATTTTTTCCCCGGCCAGTACCTGCGGCACCACTCGGTCACGGATTTCAGGTGTGGCCCACTTGAGTATGGGCGGCAGGCCGATGTCCAGAGAACCGAGCCCCGCCACCAGGCCACCGGAGCCGCAACGCATCAGTTCCTCGCTGGCGGCGACCTTGGCGAACAGGTCGCCCTCGTGACTGCCACCGTAACGCTCAGGGTATCCAATGCCGAGAATCCCGGCCGTGCCAGCCTTCAGATAAAGCTCACGGGGAAAGCTTTCGGCTTCTTCCCACTGGTCGATGTCCGGAAGAATCTCGCGCTCGACGAAACGTCTGACGCTGTCGCGGACCAATTGGTGGCTGGGGTCGAAGTATTCCTGAAAGGCAGACATCGGCGAACTCCACTGAAGGGTTCAGCGAAGTTAACCGAGCGCTTGCTTGGTTTTCAACAGGATTGTGTATATCAGGGAGATCTGGGCGCGGCTTTCGCGGGCAAGCCTCGCTCCTACCGGTTTTGTCCTGGAGGATCACGGCTAGCCCGCGAAGACGTCGCTTGAGCCGCTAAAAGACAATGGGCTTACGCCCCGCAAACGAATGCGCCAGCGTCCCGCCATCCACCAATTCCAGCTCGCCACCCAGCGGTACGCCATGGGCGATACGCGAGGCGATGAGGCCTTTGCTGCTGAGCAACTGTGCGATGTAGTGGGCCGTGGCTTCGCCTTCTACCGTCGGATTGGTCGCGAGAATGACTTCGGTAAAGCTGCCAGCCTCCTCGATCCGCGCCATCAACTGCGGAATCCCGATGGCTTCCGGCCCCAGGCCATCAAGGGGCGACAGATGCCCCTTGAGTACAAAGTAGCGGCCGCGGAAACCGGTCTGTTCCACGGCGTAGACATCCATCGGCCCTTCCACGACGCACAACAGCGTATCGTCGCGGCGGGTATCGGCGCATTGCGGACAGAGGTCATCCTCGGTCAGTGTGCGGCACAAACGGCAATGACCGACCCCTTCCATGGCCTGACTCAGGGCCAGCGCCAATCGCGATCCGCCACTGCGATCACGTTCGAGCAACTGCAACGCCATGCGCTGGGCGGTTTTCTGACCTACGCCTGGCAAAATTCGCAGGGCGTCTATCAGTTGGCGAATCAAAGGGCTGAAGCTCATGAGGAAAAAGTCCGACAAAACAACGAGACGCGGTTTATACCCGCGCCTCTGATTAGCGTCAAATCACGTTGTCAATTACGCGCCCTGTGCAACGCGCACCACCAGTTTGCCGAAGTTGCGTCCTTCCAGCAGACCGATGAACGCTTGCGGTGCGTTCTCCAGGCCGTCGACTACGTCTTCACGGAATTTCACCTTGCCATCACGCACCCACGGCGCCATCGCACTGATGAATTCCGGCTGCCGATCGCCATAGTCGTCGAACACGATAAAACCCTGAATGCGTACGCGCTTGGTCAGCAGCGTACGCTGCAACAGCGGCAGACGATCGGGCCCGCTCGGCGCTTCGCTGGCATTGTACGAGGCAATCAGGCCACACAGCGGAATCCGCGCCTTGGGATTGAGCAATGGCACCACAGCATCGAACACCTTGCCACCGACATTTTCGTAGTAGATATCGATGCCATCGGGACACGCCTGGGCCAGTTCATCGGCGAAACTCGCGCTCTTGTGGTCGATGCAGGCATCGAAGCCCAACTCCTCGACCACATAGCGGCATTTGTCCGCACCGCCAGCCACGCCGACCACGCGCAGGCCTTTGATCTTCGCCACCTGGCCAACCACCGACCCCACCGCGCCGGAAGCCGCCGCAACCACCAGGGTTTCGCCGGCCTTGGGCTGCCCGATATCCATCAAGCCCATGTAAGCAGTCATGCCGGGCATACCCAACACCCCCAGGGCCATGGATGGGCTCGGCAAGCCGTTCGGGACTGGAATGATGCCGCGACCGTCATTGATGCTGTGACTTTGCCAACCCGTGGCGCCAACCACCAGATCGCCTTCCTGAAACTTGGGATTGAGCGAGCGCTCGACCCGGCTGACAGCGCCACCGGTCATCACGTCGCCGATTTCCACGGGGGCGGCGTAGGACGGAGCGTCGCTCATGCGTCCGCGCATGTAAGGGTCCAGCGAAAGGTAAAGGGTCTTGAGCAGTACCTGACCGTCGGCAAGCTCGGGCAGCGCGACACGCTCCAGACGGAAGTTTTCCGGCGTCGGTGCGCCTACCGGGCGTGAGGCCAGGACGATACGTTGGTTGAGCGTCATGGGATCGGACATGTCAGCGTCTCCTTTGATCAATGAGTTGGGGGATATAGGGAGCAGACCTTTGTGCGGGTATGGCGTTCGATGTATCTCAGTTCTGCCGCGATGAAGTCCTGCCAGACACCTCATGAAAACAAGCCGAAAACAAAAATGCCAGGCGTGATGCCTGGCATTTTTTGTAGCTCATCTATCGCCCAAAGGCGAATCAGAACGGCAGCTTCATGCCCGGCGGCAGTTGCATGCCTGCGGTCATGCCGGACATCTTGTCCTGGCTGTTGGCTTCGATCTTGCGCACCGCATCGTTGACGGCTGCGGCGAACACTGCCTCCAGCATCTCGCGATCGTCTTCGCTCAGGCCTTCGACCATGCTTGGGTCAATGGTCACGCGCTTGACGTCATGACGACCGGTCATCACCACGGTGACCATATCGCCACCGGCTTTACCGGTGACTTCGGCGTTGGCCAGCTCTTCCTGCATCTTGGCCATTTTTTCCTGCATCTGCTGTGCCTGCTTCATCAGGCCGGCCATGCCACCTTTCATCATGGGAATCACCTCAAAAGTACTTGGATAAAAACAGCGCCCGGCCCTGACGGCCGAACGCCCTCAGTTATTAGCCCTGGCTGACCAGAGCTTCGACAGGTTCAATAGTATCGTTACGGATCACTGCACCGAACTGCTGCATCATTTGCTGGATGAACGGATCACCGTGGATCGACTCCTCGGCCTCGCGCTGACGGTCGGCACGACGACGGGACGCCGCCTGGGCCGGGGTTTCCTGCTCGGGCTTGATCAGTTCCATGGTCAGGGTCAGGGTGCGCCCGTGATACTGGTTCAGGGCATCGTTGAGCCGGCGCTGTTGCGTGGCATTGAACAAGGCACTGTGAGCCGGGTCCAGGTGCAACAGCCAGTTGTCGCCATCCACGGCGATCAGCGTGCAGTTAGCAGCAATGCTGCCAGTCATGCCGGAGATCGCCAGCTTCGGGAACAGCTCCAGCCACTGCAGGGCAAGGCCTGTGGCCGGTGCCGCTGCGGGCTCAGGTTCGGGTTCCGGTGCGGGCTCGGCGGCATGCTCGCTGGCCAGTTCGTCGAGATAACTGTAAGCCGAATCCATGTCCGGCTCGATGTAGTCCTCATCGAGCGGCGGCTCGTCGTCCATGTCCATGCCTGGCGTCGCGGCATCGACCTCTGCCACAGATGGTTCCGGAATTGGCGTAGCGGCCCATTCAGGCGCATCCGGCACCACACTGTCAGGCGTCGGCAACGGCATCGGTGGCAACTCGGGCTGTTCGCTGGTGGTTTCCAGTACAGGCTCGACCGCTGGCTGCTGAGCCGGAGCAGGCTCGACCGGATCGTTCCACGGCAGATCGACCACATCTTCGACCACGGCCGCATCGACCGCAGGCTCAGGCTCGACAACCGATGCAACCGGCTCAGGTTCGGGCTCTGGTGCCGGAGCCACAACCGCAGCCGCAGCTGGTGCGATGGGCGCAACGGGTGTCGGTGCCACTGCAGCAGCGACTACCGGCGCAACAACCGGCGCGGCAGCCACTGAATGTGCGGAATCAACTGTGGCCTGGCTGATCCCCACTGGCTTTAGCGGTTGCCTCGGGGCATCCGCAGTGTCTGCCGGTCGGAACGCGAGCATCCGCAGCAGCACCATTTCAAACCCGCCGCGGGGATCCGGCGCCAGCGGCAAATCGCGGCGGCCGATCAGGCCCATCTGGTAGTAGAACTGCACATCCTCAGCCGGCAGCGCCTGCGCCAAAGCCAGTACCCGGTCACGGTCGCCGTGACCATTGTCGACGCCTTCGGGCAGGGCCTGAGCGATGGCGACACGGTGCAGCACATTGAGAATTTCCGACAGCACGCCATTCCAGTCCGGGCCTTGTTCGGCCAAGTGGCGGACCGCTTCGAGCAAGGCCTTGGCGTCACCTTCGATCAACGCATGCAGGACGTCGTAGACCTGACCATGATCGAGAGTTCCAAGCATCGCCCGCACATCGGCCGCCATGACCTTGCCCTCGCCGAAGGCAATCGCCTGGTCGGTCAGGCTCATGGCGTCGCGCATCGAACCATCGGCGGCACGCCCCAGCAACCACAACGCGTCGTCTTCGAACGGCACGTTTTCGACACTGAGCACGTGGGTCAAATGCTCGACCACCCGTTCCGGGGTCATGTTCTTCAGGGAGAACTGCAGGCACCGCGAAAGAATCGTTGCAGGAAGTTTCTGCGGGTCGGTGGTGGCCAGGATGAACTTGACGTAGGGTGGCGGCTCTTCAAGGGTTTTGAGCAGCGCATTGAAGGAATGGCTGGAGAGCATGTGCACTTCGTCGATCAGGTAGACCTTGAAGCGCCCGCGGCTCGGGGCGTACTGCACGTTGTCGAGCAGTTCGCGTGTATCCTCGACCTTGGTCCGGCTCGCGGCGTCGATCTCGATCAGGTCGACAAACCGGCCCTCATCGATCTCCCGGCACACCGAACACTCGCCACACGGCGATGAAGTAATACCTGTTTCACAGTTCAGGCATTTGGCGATGATCCGCGCGATGGTGGTCTTGCCGACCCCGCGCGTACCGGTGAACAAGTAGGCGTGGTGCAGCCGTTGGCTGTCCAAGGCATTGATCAGAGCCTTGAGCACATGGGTCTGGCCGACCATTTCGCGGAACGAGCGCGGACGCCATTTACGTGCAAGAACCTGATAACTCATCGAAAACCGTCGCAGCGAAGGAAGCAGAAGCGGCTAATGCTAGCGGAGCAAGGCCAAAAATGCATCCGGTGCGCTCGTCTAATCTGGTTAAGCTGCAATTTGCGGTGATTGTTGGAGCATTTATGCGGTTGGCCTTGGGGGCACTGCTGTTGATCAGCCTGGACAGTGCGGCTGCGGACGCGCCGTTGCGCTTTGTGGTGCCCGACAGCTGGGCGATGCCGATGGTGCAGCTTGAGCGCGGCCGGCCCACACAAGGCATTCTTTATGACGTGATGCTCAGCCTTGCGACCCAGGTCGGCGTACCGGCCAGGTTTGTTGTATTGCCCCGGGGCCGGGTGCAAAACGCGATGGAACACGGCGAGGTCGATGTCCGCTGCTATGCCGCACAATCGTGGTTACCCAATCAATCCGGCGACTACATCTGGAGCATTCCACTCTGGACGCAACCTGACCTGCTGATCAGCCGCCCCGCCCAACCCGATCCGGTCATCGCGGCGAGTCTGTCGCCACAATCGATCGGTACGGTTCTGGGCTATAGCTACCCGACTTTGCAACCGCTGTTCGACGCAAAGCGCCTGCACCGCGATGACGCGCGCAATCAGGAACAGGTGCTGGAGAAACTCCAGGCCGGACGCAACCGCTACGCGGTCAGCAACCAATGGACGCTGGACTGGTTCAACCAGCGCCTGCTGCCACAGCAGCAATTACTGAGTGTGGCGGTATTGCAGGAGCAGCGTGTCGGCTGCTACGTACGCAACGACCCGGACGTGCCGGTGCAGCGAATTCTGCGCACGTTGGTGCGGATGAAAATGTCCGGGGAAATCGATGACATCATTCGGCTTTATATCGGAGGCAAGCCTTAGCCGGCAGGCGCCAGCGCCCGCCATTGCGACGGTGCGACGTAGCCTGCCACCCAGCCCGGCACGTCGGTGGCCGGCATGGGGCGCGCAATGAAATACCCCTGCGCCACCTCGCACCCCAGCCGCAGCAGTAACTCACCGTGTTCGACACTTTCCAGCCCCTCGGCAATCACCTGTCGACCAAATGCCTTCGCCAGGCTGATTACTGCAGTGGTCAGGGCCAGATCGTCACCGTCATGCAGGATATCCCTGACAAACGATTTATCGATCTTGATCGTTTGTGTGTGCAACCGTTTGAGGTAGCTGAAGGATGAGAAACCGGTGCCGAAATCACCCAACGAAAACTGCACGCCCAGCGCCTGACAGGCCTGCAAGCAGGCGCTGACGTGCTGAATATTCTCGATGGCCACCGACTCGACGATTTCCAGATCCAGTCTTTGCGCAGGCACTCGCCCATGCCGGGCCAACGCGCTTTCAAGCCGGCCGACAAAATCCGCGCGCTGGAAATGCCGCGCCGCGATGTTCACGCTGACCGGCCAGTCATACCCCTGCAGCTGCCAGACCTCCAGCTGCAACAGCACCTGATCCATCACCCACTCACCAATGTCGACGATCAGATCCGTTTCCTCGACCAAAGGCAAAAACTCCCGGGCAGTCATCATGCCGTTTTGCGGGTGCTTCCAGCGCAGCAATGCCTCGAAGCCGACAACCTCGCCGCGTCGCATGTTGACCTTGGGCTGGAAGTGCAGACGTAATTCATGATTGATCAGTGCCTGGCGCACCCGCTCGACGGTCTGGTGAGTAGCCTTGACCTCCCGATCCCGGGACACATCGAACAAATGAAAACGCTTGCGCCCGCTTTGCTTGGCCACGTACATGGCTTGATCGGCATGACGCAACAGGGTTTCGGCATCGGCATTGTCATGGGGATACAGCGTGACGCCGATACTGGCATACACATTGATTTCCTTACCGCGCAATGTGTATGGCGCCGAGATCGTGCCCAGGACCCGATTCAATGCCGCATTCAATTCCGGCAGATCGCGCACGTAACGCAACACCAGGACAAACTCGTCACCCGCCAGCCGCGCCACGACATCTTCGGCACGGACGATACCGCGCAATCGTTTGGCCACTTCGACCAGCAAAAGATCGCCGCTGGCATGCCCGTAACCATCGTTGACAGCCTTGAAACCGTCGAGATCGAGCATGCACACCGCCAGCGGAGTGTTTTCCTGTCGCGAAAACTCCAGCGCCTGATCAAGCAGGTCCGACAGAAACGCGCGATTGGGCAGTCCCGTCAACACATCGTGCCCGACCCGCCATTGCAGGGTATGCAGCAGTTGGCGCTTTTCGCTGATATCGAAGCGGATCGACAAATAACGCTCGACCCGGCCGGTGTCTTCATCGAGGACCGGCACCATCGTGCTTTCTACCCAATACAGGCTGCCATTTTTGGCGCGATTGCAGATTTCGCCTTTCCACACATTGCCCATGGCGATGGTGCGCCACATGCCGGCGAAAAACTCGGTCGAATGGGTGCCGGAATTGAGCAGCCGATGATTTTGCCCCAGCAGTTCTTCCCGGCTATACCCGGAAATGGCGCAAAATTGGTCGTTGACGTGGGTTATCCGGCCGGTCAGATCGGTCTCGGAAAAAATCGCGGCGGCATCCACGGCCCTGCGGTACTTCTCATCCGTGAGTCAGACTCGCTGTTGCTTACATTGGCGGCGGTGGAGCAGCAAATTAGCGCGGATCATTCGCGCAATATCAGCGCTGCTAAAGGACTCACGCAACCCTGTGAGTAGACGCCATGTCGGCTTTGTTGTCTTGATCGATCTTCCGGGAACCGGTCACCAAGTGCCGGTTTCCGGCGGCGATTCTACGAGATGCATCGCATATTGCAAGGCAAGGTGATCGATCATGGCGCAGTATGATGCAAATCATCTGATGTTTTTACAGCGTCAGCCAAATCGAAAACGACAAAAAACCGCTATGGACAAAATCCATGGCAGCACAGTGAAAGTATTTGAACAGGATAACGCGACAGAGGATTCGCGCTGCGTTATGGAGGCAACCCCACCAGCCACACCCCGGCACACAATGTTCCCGCTGTGGCTGCTTCCTTCCGGATCTGACCAGGTTCACGGGTAATCGTTGCGGGGGGACCGATGGGGTCACCATAACGACGCTCACCTGACGGCGAGCCGCGCCATTGTACCTATCTCAGACGAAGTTACAACCGTTGCGGCGGATTAAAAATATGAGGCCGGTCAAAGACATGCGCGAATGGTGAAAATCGGCTTATGCAGGCGCGAGCCTGCTCGCTCTACAGGTCCTGCACCACTTCGTCCGCCCTGCCGCCCTCGCCCTGGATGACCAGATGAATGAAGTGCAGCTTGGCGATCACCGTCGGCGGCAGCACGAAAGGGTAAAAATCCGGCTGGCCCATGCTGTGCGACAGTTCATTGAGCATGCCGGCCAGTTCGATCCAGGCATTGACGAAAGAAAGAAACGCCGCCCCACCGGGATGCTGCGGATCGTAAAGGGTATCGATCGGAAACGGCTGATAATCGAGGTCCATTTCCCGCGCACTCATGCCGAACCCCAGTGCCGTATCGACTGCATCCATCATGTGCAGGTAATGCGCCCAGGTTTCAGCCCAGTCCTCCCAAGGATGCATGGTGGCATAGGCACTGACACAGGATTGCTGCCAATCAAGCGGTGCGCCCTGCTGATAATGTCGTTCAAGGGCATCGGTGTAGCTGGCACGCTCATCACCGAACAAGCCGCGGAACGCTTGCAGCCAATCACTATTGGCGATCAGACGGTCCCAGTAGTAATGCCCGACTTCGTGACGAAAATGCCCGAGCAATGTGCGATAGGGTTCGTGTAGCTGTACCCGCATCTGCTCGCGATGAGCATCGTCAGCTTCTTCGATGTCGAGGGTGATCAGGCCATTGGCGTGACCGGTGGTGGGCGACTTGCCTTCGAGGTCGACGCCAATGAAATCGAAGGCCAGACCGGTTTCTTCATCGACCGTCTTGGGTATCACCTGCAACCCCAGGCTGACCAATTGCGCGACCAGCCGCCGCTTGGCGGTTTCCATCTTGCGCCAGCGCTCATGGTTTTCGGCTATCGATAAATCGGGAATGGTGCGATTCAGGCTACACGCGATGCACAACACATCGTGGTCATTGGCAGGCAGCAGCCAATTGCACGCTGCCGGGGAATCAAGGTTGGCGCAACGACGAAACAAACCGGCTGCGGGATCGGCATCAAGCCACCAGCTATCCGGCTGATCGCCGGGCTGCAACGATGACAGACGGCTCTCCTGCGGCTGATAGCCCAGCGCCGCCGAACAGGCCAGGCACTGGCTATTGCGAAAGAACAGCGACTGCCCGCATCGACACGGCCAGATCTTGCTGTTGCGCGAACTCTCCCCCATGAAGGGCGCCGCGATGCGTGAGCTGAGCTGTTCGAAGAAGCGGTACATGGCGATCTCTCCCTGGGCTTGCCAAGACTAGATCATTGCGGACACTGGATCGTTCCCGCGCTCTGCGTGGGAACTCAGGCCAGGACGCTCCGCGCCCCCTTCAGCGCCCGAACGCGGAGCGTCCGTTGGGGCATTCCCACGCGGAGCGTGGGAACGATCACAGCGCGGCGGCGGGACGGCCCCTACAGTTTATATTGCTGCTCAGTCCACCTTGCCGAACCCGCGCAATGTTTCAACAAACGCCTCTTCATCCAGCACCTTCAAGCCCAGCTCATTGGCCTTGGTCAACTTCGAACCGGCGCCCGGCCCCGCCACTACGCAATGGGTCTTGGCGGACACGGAACCCGCCACCTTGGCACCAAGGCTTTCGAGTTTGTCCTTGGCCACATCGCGACTCATCAGCTCCAGCGAGCCGGTGAGCACCCAGGTTTGCCCAGCCAATGGCAGGCCTTCGACGATTTTCTTTTCGCTGCGCCAGTGCATGCCGAAATCGACCAGCTGTTTTTCAGCCGCTTCGGCGAGTCGACGATTTTCCTCGATGGTAAAAAACTCCCGAACCGAATTGGCCTGCTTCTCCGGCAACGCCTGACGCATATCCAGCCAATCGGCATCGATGACCGCTTGCAGCGAGCCGAATTTCTCGGCCAGTTTCTGCGCCCCGCCCGGCCCCACCGAAGGAATGTGCAGCTTGTCGAGGAAGCCGCCCAGGGTAGTGCTGGCGGCAAACTCGGCGCCGAGTTCGCCCTGATCCTGGATCTGCAGCCCGTGCTTGAGCAAAGCTGTGATCACTTGCCGGTTATGGGCATCCTCGAAGAAGCTGTGGATCTCGTGGGCCACTTCCAGCCCGACATCCGGTAAATACGTGAGCACTTGTGGCAATGCCTGCTGCACCCGCTCCAACGAACCGAGGGAACGCGCCAGGACCTTGGCCGTCTCTTCGCCGACATCGGGAATCCCGAGGGCATAGATGAACCGCGCCAGCCCCGGCGTCTTGCTGTCGGTGATGGCACTGAGCAGTTTGTTGCTCGATACCTCGGCAAAGCCTTCCAGATCGACGATGTCGTCGAACTTCAGGGCATACAGATCGGCCGGCGAACTGACCAACCCTTCGTCCACCAATTGCTCGACACTCTTGTCGCCCAAGCCTTCGATATCCATCGCCCGTCGCGAGACGAAGTGGATGATCGCCTGCTTGAGTTGCGCGCCACAGGCCAGTCGGCCGACGCAGCGGTACACCGCGCCTTCGCTGACCGTCTCGCGGCCCTTGCTGCGTTTGACCAGTTGCGTACGCTCGACGTGGGAACCACAGACCGGGCATTGCTCGGGAATCTGCACCGGCCGGGCGTTATCCGGACGGCGTTCGAGCACTACCTGCACCACTTGCGGAATCACATCACCCGCTCGGCGGATGATCACCGTATCACCGATCATCAACCCCAGGCGCGCCACTTCATCCATGTTGTGCAGCGTCGCGTTGGCGACGGTGACGCCGGCAACCTTGACCGGTTTCAGTCGCGCCACCGGCGTCACGGCGCCGGTACGACCGACCTGGAATTCCACGTCGAGCAACTCGGTGAGCTCTTCCATGGCCGGGAATTTATGGGCGATGGCCCAGCGCGGTTCGCGGGCGCGGAAACCCAGTTCCCGCTGTGACGCGATGCTATTGACCTTGAATACCACACCGTCGATTTCATAGGGCAACGCGTTGCGACGCTCACCGATGTCGCGGTAATACGCCAGGCACTCATCGATCCCGTTCGCCCGCTTCAGCTCATGGCTGATCGGCAAGCCCCAGGCCTTAAGCTGTTGCAGATTGCCGATGTGTGTATCGGCAATGTCCGCCGACACCTGGCCAATGCCGTAGCAGCAGAACTCCAGTGGCCGGTTGGCGGTGATTTTCGAATCCAGCTGTCGCAGACTGCCCGCCGCCGCGTTGCGCGGGTTGGCGAAAGTCTTGCCGCCCACCTCCAGTTGCGTGGCGTTAAGCCGCTCGAACCCGGCCTTGGACATGAACACTTCACCACGCACTTCCAGCGTCGCCGGCCACCCAGTGCCGTGCAACTTCAGCGGAATGTTGCGCACAGTGCGCACGTTGACACTGATGTCTTCGCCAGTGGTGCCATCGCCGCGCGTGGCGCCACGCACCAGTACGCCGTCCTGATACAGGAGACTGACCGCCAGGCCATCGAGTTTGGGTTCGCAGCTGTACTCCACCGCCGCGCCGCCACCGAACAGATCGCCAACCGGCAGATCCAGACCCTCGGTGACCCGTCGATCGAACTCGCGCATGTCGGTTTCTTCGAACGCGTTGCCAAGGCTGAGCATCGGCACTTCATGGCGCACCTGAGTGAATGCCGACAACGCCGCGCTGCCCACTCGCTGGGTTGGCGAGTCACTGGTCACCAGCTCTGGATGAGCGGCTTCCAGGTCCTTGAGCTCGTGAAACAACCGATCGTACTCGGCGTCCGGAATGCTCGGCTCGTCCAGCACGTGATAGCGATAGTTGTGCTGATCCAGCTCGGTACGCAGCTCTAGAATGCGGTTTTTGGCGGCAGTCATGGGTGTTCTCTCATAAAGCAAAAGAGCAGCCGAGGCTGCTCAATTTTCTAAGTACAGTAGCTCAAGGCTATGGACATTGTGGCGAGGGTGCTTGCTCCCTCGCCACAACAAGCTCCTGTGTCACAGAAGCCTGCCCCGTCCATTCAATATCAGCGCTTCTGGGTCAGGGCGCGGCGCTCGAACTCGACGATGCGCTGACGATAATGCTCGATCGTCTGGGCGGTCAGTACGCTGCGCTGGTCGTCTTTCAATTCGCCGTTCAGTTCTTGCGACAGTTTGCGCGCTGCAGCCACCATCACGTCAAAGGCTTGCTTGGGATGACGCGGGCCTGGCAAACCGAGGAAGAAGCTTACCGCCGGAGTGCTGAAGTGGTCGATATCGTCCAGATCGAAAACACCTGGCTTGACCGCGTTGGCCATGGAGAACAGCACCTCGCCGTTGCCCGCCATGCTTTCGTGACGGTGGAAGATGTCCATCTCGCCAAAACGCAGGCCGCTTTCGAGGATGTTCTGCAACAACGCCGGTCCTTTGAAACCTGCTGCGTCGCGGCAAATGACACTGATCACCAGCACTTCTTCAGCCTGGGGCTGCTCTTTCTCGCTGACCGATGGAGAGGGTTTGGTGTCATCCGGAAAATCGTCGTCACGACTGCTGAAGCTCGGACCGCCGTCCAGATCCAGGCTGAGGTTCATGTCGCCCTGAGCCGGCTCGCCATGACTACGCTTGCCGCGTTTGGAGCCCGACTCACGTGGTTCACGTGCCGGCATGCTCACCGAAGGCAAGTCGTGTTCGTCCAGTTGCGGTTCCTTGTGGGAATCCAGCACACGGGGCGGACCCAACAACTCGGCGCTGGTGTCTTCGTCCGGAAGATTGGACAGACTTCGATCAAGACGGAATTTCAATTTTCCCTTGCCGCCGCGCATCCGGCGCCAGCCATCAAAAAGAATACCGGCAATGACAATAATGCCGATGACGATCAGCCACTCGCGCAGACCGATTTCCATGTAATCCCGTGCCTCTATAAAAAATGCTGAAAAATAAGGGGTTTACAAGCTGCAAACCGCTTTAAAACGTGGCGCCAACTCTATGTTCTGACAGGCGTTTTGCCCACGTATACGAAAAATTGACATTAAACTAGCACGACCAAAGGCAACTTTACACCGTCTGTCACTATGGCTTGCGCGAATATGTCGATTAGCCAGCAAGTCAACGCAAGCAAAAAAGTCCGATAACCCTGTAGTACCTGTCTTACAGATACAACTCAGGCATCCACCATTGCCATCGCCTCCTCGACATCCACGGCCACCAGACGCGAACAACCGGGCTCATGCATCGTCACCCCCATCAGTTGTTCGGCCATTTCCATGGCGATCTTGTTGTGGGTGATATAGATGAATTGCACCGTTTGCGACATCTCTTTGACCAGCCTTGCATAGCGTCCAACGTTAGCGTCATCCAATGGCGCGTCAACTTCATCGAGCATGCAGAACGGCGCCGGGTTCAACTTGAAGATCGCAAAAACCAGAGCCAATGCGGTCAGGGCCTTTTCGCCACCGGAGAGCAAATGGATGGTGCTGTTCTTCTTTCCTGGCGGCTGCGCCATGATCGTTACCCCTGTATCGAGTAGATCTTCGCCCGTCAGTTCCAAATACGCGCGACCGCCACCGAAAACTTTTGGGAAAAGCGCCTGTAAACCGCCATTGATCTGATCAAAGGTATCCTTGAAACGGTTTCGGGTTTCCTTGTCGATCTTGCGAATCACGTTTTCCAGGGTCTCCAGTGCTTCCACCAGATCGGCGTCCTGGGCATCCAGATAACGTTTACGCTCCGATTGTTGCTGGTATTCGTCGATGGCCGCCAGGTTGATCGCACCGAGGCGCGCAATCCGCGCCGCAATGCGTTCGAGCTCTTCCTCGGCAGCTTTCTCGCTGGCTTCGGCTGTCAGCGTGGCGAGTACGCCGTGCAGATCGTAGCCGTCCTCCAGCAACTGATCCTGCAAAGCCTTGCGGCGCACGGTCAACGCCTGCCATTCCATGCGTTGCTGTTCGAGTTGACCGCGGATCAGCTGTGATTGCTGCTCAGCCTGGTTGCGGCGTTTTTCCGCATCACGCAGTTCACGATCGGCATCTTCCAAGGCGATCTGTGCGGTCTTGAGCTCTTCGTCGACGGTCATGCGTTTGTCGAGCAATTCCTCAAGTTTCAAACGCAGCTCTTCCAGCGGTGCCTCGCCCTCCTCCAGATTGAGGCTCAATTGCTCGCGCTTTTCGGTCAGGCGTTCAGACTGCATTTCCAGGCGCTCGAGCGCCTGTCGCGTCGAATCGTGCTGAGCCTTCAGCGAGCCCAACCGCACCGCCAGTTGATGGGCGTGATCCTTGTGCTGCCGCGCTTCCTGGCGCACCCGGTCAAGGCGTTCGCGCAGACTGTCGCGCTGGGCCAGCAGTAATTCGCGCTGCTCGGTGTCCAGCGCCATGCTGTCCAGAGCTTCCTGCAACTGCAGACGCGCTTCGCCGATGTTTTCGTGTTCCAACGCACGCTGTTCGTCCAGCTCAATGAGCTCTTCGTCGAGGCGAGTGCGGCGCAGGCTCAACTGTTCGGCCTTGGCCTTACCGGCCGACAATTGGGCTTTCAATTCACCCTGCTGACGGGCTTCGTCTTGCAGCAAACGGCGCAAATGTTCACGGCCGTTCTCCTGCTGGCGCTGTTGCGCGCGCAGGTTCTGCAACTGGCTTTCGAGGTTTTCGACGGCGGCTTCGCGCTCTTCACGCTCAAGGCCAAGCGCCTGGATTTCCTGGCCACGGGCCAACACACCGCTTTCTGCTTCGCTGGCCCGGCGCACCCGCAGGAAATGCCGGCCAACCCAGAAACCGTCGCGACTGATCAGGCTTTGGCCCACGCCCAACTGCCCGCGCAAGGTCAGCGCCTGCTCAAGATTTTCAACCGGTTTGACCTGCCCCAACCAAGGCGACAGATCAATCTGTGCCTCGACCTTGTCGAGCAGGCTGCCCGGCACCCGCACGCCGTCGCCAGCGGGGCTGAGCAAGCGCAAATCGCCCTGGGCAAACCCGGCCAGATCAAAATCATTGAAGTCATCCACCAGCACGGCCTGCAAGTCGGCGCCCAGGACGGTTTCCACCGCAAGCTCCCAACCTGCTTCGACCTTCAGGCCTTCGGCCAGACGCGGGCGATCCGCCAGGTGCTGCTCGCGCAGCCATTCGGCGGTGCCGGTGCCGGGATCGAGCGCGGCTTGTTGCAAGGCTTCCAGCGACGCCAGACGCCCATTGAGCCGCTGCAGGTCGCCCTGGGCCTGTTGCTGCGCCGTCAGCGTTTGTTGCAAGTGCTGACGCAGTTGCTCGAGTTTTTCGACCTGGGCTTCTTCGCTGGTCTGCAAATCCTCGAGGGTCGCCTCGGATTCAGCGAGCTGTTCGCTGAGCGCCATGATCGCTGCGTCTTCCGGGTCTGCCGAGAGCAACGCGCGTTCTTCGCCAAGACGTTTCTGACGATCTGCCAAGCGCTCCAGACTGGTTTCCAGTTGCTGGATCCGCGACTGTTGCACTTCAGCCTGACGGCGCGGTTCGGCGGCGCTGAGATTGAACGTGTCCCACTGCTCCTGCCAGCCGTGCATGGTCGTTTCGGATTCTTCCAGTGCCGCGGCGGCCTCTTCGGCGGCGGCGCTGGTGACTTCCTGTTCCGGCGTGAGCATGTCGAGCTCTTCGCCGAGGGTCAACAGCAACGTGCGGTCGTGCCCCAGGTGAGATTCGGTTTCCAGCCGCGCGCGCTCGGCTTCTTTCAAGTCGTCCTGCAACTGACGCAAACGCTGCTGGCCGTGCTGAATGCTCTGCTCGACCCGAGCGATGTCGCCGCCGACCGAATAGAAGCGTCCCTGCACCAGATTGAAGCGTTCAGAGAGCTCGTGATGACCATCGCGCAAGCGCTCGATGCTGGCATCGGCGTTGCGCTGCTCGGCCACCAAGGCTTCGAAACTTATTTCCTGGGTACCGATGATCGCTTCGCGCTGACCGACCTGATCGTTCAAGTCCTGCCAGCGCAGTGCCGACAACTGCGCCTTGAGCTGACGCTCCTCGCTTTTGCATTCCTGATATTTCTTGGCCGCCTCGGCCTGGCGGTGCAAGCGTTCCAGCTGACGCGTCAGCTCTTCACGCAGGTCAGTCAGGCGTTCGAGGTTTTCGTGGGTGCGGCGGATGCGGTTTTCGGTCTCGCGCCGGCGCTCCTTGTACTTGGAAATGCCCGCGGCTTCTTCGATGAAGTTTCGCAGGTCTTCGGGCTTGGACTCGATCAGCTTGGAGATCATCCCCTGCTCGATGATCGAGTAGCTGCGCGGGCCGAGGCCGGTGCCGAGGAAGATGTCAGTGATGTCGCGGCGACGGCATTTGGTGCCGTTGAGGTAATAGGTGGTCTGGCTGTCGCGGGTCACTTTGCGACGAATGGAAATTTCCGCATAAGCGGCGTATTCGCCGAGCAATGTACCGTCGGAGTTATCGAACACCAGCTCGATGCTCGCCTGGCTCACCGGCTTGCGGCTGGTGGAGCCGTTGAAGATGACGTCGGTCATCGACTCGCCACGCAGGTTCTTGGCCGAACTCTCGCCCATGACCCAACGCACGGCGTCGATGATGTTCGACTTGCCGCAACCATTGGGTCCGACCACCGCCGCCATGTTGCTGGGGAAGTTCACCGTGGTCGGATCGACGAAGGATTTGAACCCCGCCAGCTTGATGCATTTGAGCCGCAAGATCAGGCGTCCGTCAGGGCGGAGATCACCAGATCGCAGCTGCGCTGGCCGTAGGCGATCAGTACTTCGCGGATCTGGGCGTAGTCCCGGGCAATCACCGCCGCGAGCAGACGCTCGAACAGCTCCAGATATTCGCTCATCGAGGCCTTGCGCTGATCCAGGGCAAGGAAATAGGCACGGCTCATGGCCGGCTGCAGATTCTCGACGGTTTCCTGCAAATACGGATTGTTGGCGAACGAATACGTGGCGCGCATCACATTGAAGCTTTCATCGACGAAGGTATGGATGTCCTGGCGTTCGTAGCTGGCGGTAAGCCGCTGCTGAATCTGCACGAACGGCGCCAGGTCGGCCTGGACTTTCCAGCCGGTGGCCACGGCATTGGCGAGCAGGATGTACATCTCGCCCATCAGCGTGCACAGGCTCCGTACCTTGTGCGCGGTGAGCTCGGTCACGTGGGCGCCACGTCGCGGCAGGATCGCAATCAGGTGGCGACGCTCAAGGATCAGCAAGGCCTCACGGACCGAGCCGCGGCTGACATTGAGTGCCAGCGTGACCTTCTGTTCCTGGATGCGCTCTCCGGGCTTCATTTCGCCGCGAATGATGCGTTCGGCGAGGTGGTGAGCGATTTGCTCGGCGAGGCTGTCCGGCGCCTTGAACGTCATGGTTGTCCTTCAAACTGTTCGATCTGCACAAGCGGCGCAGTGTAGCGCAATTGATACGTCATGGCGCACAGCCCTGGCGGGGGTTTTGGCACGATTCAAGCAAAAAGCAGGCTGGCCTGCGAGGGTCAATAATGAAGAAACAGTTGTGAGTCGACAAAATGCATTTTCCTGACCTTTAAGTCAGAAAATCATTGACCGAAAAGTCAGACCTGCTAAATTCGGTCACATCGGTTAACAACAATAATGAGTCTGCGAGGCCTTCCGTGATCCAGTTTTTACTAAACCAGGAACTCCGTAGCGAGCACGCCCTGGACCCGAACCTGACCGTGCTCAACTATTTGCGCGACCATGTGGGCAAGCCCGGCACCAAAGAAGGCTGCGCCAGCGGTGACTGCGGCGCGTGCACCGTGGTGGTCGGCGAATTGCAGACGGATGACACCGGTCGCGAACACATCCGTTATCGCAGCCTCAACTCATGCCTGACGTTCGTTTCGTCACTGCATGGCAAACAACTCATCAGCGTTGAAGACCTCAAGCACAAAGGTGAACTGCACAGCGTGCAGAAAGCCATGGTCGAATGCCACGGCTCACAGTGCGGCTTCTGCACACCGGGCTTCGTGATGTCATTGTTCGCCCTGCAAAAGAACAGCGAAGCGCCCGATTCCCACAAAGCCCACGAAGCCCTGGCCGGCAACCTCTGCCGTTGCACCGGCTATCGGCCGATTCTCGAAGCCGCCGAACAATCCTGCTGCGGTAAACAACCGGATCAGTTCGATGCGCGTGAAGCGGACACCATTGCCCGCTTGAAAGCCATCGCACCGACCGACATCGGCGAACTCAACAGCGGCGACAAACGCTGCCTGGTGCCGCTGACCGTGGCCGACCTGGCCGATCTCTACGACGCTTACCCGCAGGCCCGCTTGCTGGCCGGCGGTACGGACTTGGCGCTGGAAGTCACGCAGTTCCACCGCACCCTGCCGGTGATGATCTATGTCGGCAACGTCGCCGAAATGAAGCGCATCGAGCGTTTCGACGACCGCCTGGAAATCGGTGCCGCCACCGCCCTCTCCGATTGCTATGAAGCCTTGAAGGCTGAATACCCGGATTTCGGCGAACTGCTGCAGCGTTTCGCGTCCTTGCAGATCCGCAACCAGGGCACGCTGGGCGGCAACATCGGCAATGCCTCGCCCATCGGCGATTCGCCTCCGCTGTTGATCGCCCTCGGCGCGCAAATCGTTCTGTGCAAAGGCGAAACCCGCCGTACCCTGGCGCTGGAGGACTACTTCATCGATTACCGCGTGACCGCGCGCCAGGAAAGCGAGTTCATCGAGAAGATCATCGTGCCCCGCGCCAGCGTCGAGAATCTGTTCCGCGCCTACAAAGTCTCCAAGCGCCTGGACGACGACATCTCTGCCGTGTGCGCCGCCTTCAACATTCGCCTGGAAAACGGCATCGTCGCGCAAGCAAGCGTCGCGTTCGGCGGCATGGCGGCCATTCCGAAACGTGCCGCAGCCTGTGAAGCGGCGCTGCTCGGCTCGCCGTTCAACCATGCCACCATCGAACGCGCCTGCACCGCACTGGCCGAAGATTTCACGCCGCTCTCGGATTTTCGCGCCAGCAAGGAATATCGCCTGCTCAGCGCGCAAAACCTGCTGCGCAAATACTTCATCGAACTGCAAACACCGCACATCGAGACTCGGGTGACCGCTTATGTCTAATCATCACGCCGTAGAGAAGACCCAGGCCGAACTGGCTGAACTGTTCGCCAAGGACCTGACCACCGGTGTCGGTCGCAGCGTCAAGCACGACAGCGCGGCCAAGCATGTGTCCGGTGAAGCGCAGTACATCGATGATCGCCTGGAGTTTCCCAACCAGTTGCACGTTTACGCGCGCCTGTCGGACCGCGCCCACGCGAAGATCATCAGCATCGACACCCAGCCTTGCTACGCCTTCGAGGGCGTGCGCATCGCCATCACCCACGAAGACGTACCAGGCCTGAAAGACATCGGCCCACTGTTGCCCGGTGATCCGCTCCTGGCCATTGATGACGTGCAGTTCGTCGGGCAGCCGGTGCTGGCCGTGGCCGCCAAGGATCTGGAAACCGCCCGCAAGGCAGCGATGGCCGCAATCATCGAATACGAAGACCTGGAACCCGTGCTTGACGTGGTCGAAGCCCTGCGCAAACGCCACTTCGTGCTCGACAGCCACACCCATCAGCGCGGCGATTCAGCCACGGCGCTGGCCACCGCCGAACATCGCATCCAGGGCACGCTGCACATCGGCGGCCAGGAGCATTTCTATCTGGAAACCCAGATTTCTTCGGTGATGCCGACCGAAGACGGCGGCATGATCGTCTACTGCTCCACGCAAAACCCCACCGAAGTGCAGAAGCTGGTGGCTGAAGTGCTGGACGTGTCGATGAACAAGATCGTCGTCGACATGCGCCGCATGGGCGGTGGTTTCGGCGGCAAGGAAACCCAGGCGGCGAGCCCGGCGTGCCTGTGCGCGGTGATCGCGCACCTGACCGGCCAGCCGACCAAGATGCGCCTGCCGCGCGTCGAAGACATGCTGATGACCGGCAAGCGTCACCCGTTCTATGTCGAGTACGACGTCGGCTTCGACAGCACCGGCCGCCTGCACGGCATCGCCCTGGAACTGGCCGGCAACTGCGGTTGCTCGCCAGATCTGTCGGCCTCGATCGTCGACCGAGCGATGTTCCACTCCGACAACTCGTATTACCTGGGTGATGCGACCATCAACGGTCACCGCTGCAAGACCAATACCGCGTCGAACACTGCTTACCGTGGTTTCGGCGGCCCGCAAGGCATGGTCGCCATCGAAGAAGTGATGGACGCCATCGCCCGGCATCTGGCCCTCGATCCGCTGGCCGTGCGCAAAGCCAACTACTACGGCAAGACCGAGCGCAACGTCACCCATTACTACCAGACCGTTGAGCACAACATGCTCGAGGAAATGACCGCCGAACTGGAAGAAAGCAGTCAGTACGCCGAGCGCCGCGAAGCGATCCGTCGCTACAACGCCAACAGCCCGATCCTGAAAAAAGGCCTGGCGCTGACCCCGGTGAAATTCGGCATTTCCTTCACCGCCAGTTTCCTCAACCAGGCGGGCGCCCTGGTGCACGTCTACACCGACGGAAGCATCCATTTGAACCACGGTGGCACCGAAATGGGCCAGGGCTTGAACACCAAGGTCGCGCAGGTCGTGGCCGAAGTGTTCCAGGTGGAAATGGACCGCGTGCAAATCACTGCGACCAACACTGACAAGGTACCGAACACCTCGCCGACCGCAGCGTCCAGTGGCGCCGACCTGAACGGTAAAGCCGCGCAGAACGCCGCCGAAACCATCAAGCAACGCCTGGTGGAATTCGCCGCCCGCCAATACAAGGTCAGCGAAGAGGACGTCGAATTCCACAACGGCCACGTGCGGGTTCGCGACCACATCCTGACTTTCGAAGCGTTGATACAGCAGGCCTATTTCGCCCAGGTATCTCTATCGAGCACCGGCTTCTACAAGACGCCGAAAATCTACTATGACCGCAGCCAGGCCCGTGGCCGTCCGTTCTACTACTTCGCCTTCGGTGCGGCGTGCTGCGAAGTGCTGGTGGACACCCTCACCGGCGAATACAAGATGCTGCGCACCGACATCCTCCACGACGTCGGCGCGTCGTTGAACCCGGCCATCGACATTGGTCAGGTCGAGGGTGGTTTCATCCAGGGCATGGGTTGGCTGACCATGGAAGAGCTGGTGTGGAACAACAAGGGCAAGCTGATGACCAACGGCCCGGCCAGTTACAAGATCCCGGCCGTGGCGGACATGCCGCTGGACCTGCGGGTGAAGCTGGTGGAAAACCGCAAGAACCCGGAAGACACGGTGTTCCATTCCAAGGCCGTGGGTGAGCCGCCGTTCATGCTCGGCATCGCCGCGTGGTGTGCGATCAAAGACGCCGTGGCGAGCCTGGGTGACTACAAGCATCAACCGAAGATCGACGCTCCGGCGACGCCGGAACGGGTGTTGTGGGGTTGCGAGCAGATGCGCCAGTTGAAGGCGGCGAAGGCTGTTGAGGCTGAAACCGAACTGGCTTCGCTCTGATGATCGTTCCCACGCTCTGCGTGGGAATGCAGCCGGCGACGCTCCGCGTCGCATCCTGAACAGCGGACGCGGAGCGTCCAGTGATGCATTCCCACGCGGAGCGTGGGAACGATCTGACACACAGATGTCGAGGTGAAACATGTACAACTGGATCGACGCCCTCGCCGACCTGCAAAACCAGGGTGAGCCCTGCGTGTTGGTGACGATCATCGAAGAGCTCGGCTCGACTCCGCGCAATGCCGGCTCGAAGATGGTCATCAGCGCCCATCAGGCCTTCGACACCATCGGTGGCGGGCACCTGGAATACAAGGCCATGCAGATCGCTCGCGAGATGCTCGCCAGCGGCAAGCAGGATACGCATCTGGAGCGTTTCAGCCTCGGTGCCAGCCTTGGTCAGTGCTGCGGCGGTGCCACCGTTTTGCTGTTCGAACCGATGGGCCAGGTGCAAGCGCAAATCGCTGTGTTCGGCGCCGGCCACGTCGGCCGGGCGCTGGTGCCATTGCTCTCCAGCCTGCCCTGCCGCGTGCGCTGGATCGACTCACGCGACGATGAGTTTCCCGAGCAGATCCCCCACGGCGTTCGCAAGATCGTTGCCGAAGAACCGGTGGATGAAATCGACGACCTGCCCGCCGGCAGCTACTGCATCGTCATGACCCACAATCACCAGCTCGACCTCGAACTCACCGCCGCGATTCTCAAGCGCAACGATTTCGCCTACTTCGGCCTGATCGGTTCGAAGACCAAACGGGTCAAGTTCGAACATCGTCTGCGTGATCGCGGCTTCGACAGCAGCGTCGTGCAACGCATGCGCTGCCCGATGGGCATCGGCGAAGTCAAAGGCAAGTTGCCTGTGGAAATCGCCATCTCCATCGCCGGCGAGATCATCGCCACTTACAACGCGAACTTCGGCCAGCACACCGCCAGCGCCGGATCGATTGCCAAACTGCTGCCTGCGTCACGCCGCAGCCAAGCCTCCCATTGAGAACGCTCATGCCACTGACTCGCAAAGCCTACCGCGCCGCCATCCTGCACAGCATCGCCGACCCTGCCATCGTTGGCATCGAAGCCTCGTATGAATATTTCGAGGACGGCTTGCTGGTGGTTGATAACGGCAAAATCAGCGCACTTGGCCACGCCAGTGATTTGCTGCCGACGCTGCCGGCAGACATCGAAATCACCCATTATCAGGACGCGTTGATTACCCCCGGCTTTATCGACACCCACATCCACCTGCCACAAACCGGCATGGTCGGTGCCTACGGTGAACAATTGCTGGACTGGCTCAACACTTACACCTTCCCGTGCGAAAGCCAGTTCGCCGACAAGGCCCATGCCGACGAAGTCGCGGATATCTTCATCAAGGAATTGCTGCGCAACGGCACCACGACGGCACTGGTTTTCGGCAGCGTACATCCGCAATCGGTGAACTCGTTCTTTGAAGCGGCCGAGCAGCTCGACCTGCGGATGATCGCCGGCAAGGTGATGATGGACCGCAACGCCCCGGACTACCTGACCGATACCGCTGAATCGAGCTACCTCGAAAGCAAAGCGTTGATCGAGCGCTGGCACGGCAAGGGTCGCCTGCACTACGCCGTGACTCCACGCTTCGCCCCGACCAGCACCCCGGAACAACTGACCTTGGCCGGCCAGTTGCTGAGCGAATACCCGGATCTGTACATGCAGACCCACATCAGCGAAAACCTCAAGGAAATCGAGTGGGTCAAGGCGCTGTTCCCGGAGCGCAAGGGCTACCTGGACGTCTACGATCACTACCAATTGCTCGGTGAACGCTCGGTGTTCGCCCACGGCGTGCACCTGTGCGATGAAGAGTGCGCGCGCCTGGCGGAAACCGGTTCGGCCATCTCGTTCTGCCCGACTTCGAACTTCTTCCTCGGTAGCGGCCTGTTCAATCTGCCGATGGCCGAGAAGCACAAACTCAATGTCGGCATCGGCACCGATGTCGGCGGCGGCACCAGTTTCTCGCTGCTGCAAACCCTCAACGAGGCCTACAAGGTCATGCAACTGCAAGGTGCGCGCCTGAGCCCGTTCAAGTCGCTGTACCTGGCCACCCTCGGCGGTGCCCGCGCATTGCGCCTGGAAGACAAGATCGGCAACCTGCAACCGGGTACCGACGCCGACTTCCTGGTGCTCGACTACAACGCCACGCCGCTGCTGGGCTATCGCCTGAAGCAGGCCAATAACATCGCCGAAACGTTGTTTGTGTTGATGACGCTGGGGGATGACCGGACGGTGTTGCAGACCTATGCGGCGGGGAATCTGGTGCATCAGCGCTAAGGCATTGCGTGCATGATCGTTCCCACGCTCTGCGTGGGAACGCAGCCCGTGACGCTCCGCGTCACTGGACGCGGAGCGTCCCTAGAGGCATTCCCACGCAGAGCATGGGAACGATCCAATTCAGCTCGGTCCCTGTGGGAGCTGGCTTGCCAGCGATTTGATCGTTCCCACGCTTCGCGTGGGAATGCAGCCCGGGACGCTCCGCGTTCCTGCCGAAGCGGACGCGAAGCGTCCATTGAGGCATTCCCACGCAGAGCGTGGGAACGATCAGTATCAGGAAGTCAGAGCTTGGCAGTCGATCGCCCTGGCTTCTTGGTCTGCAACAAGTGCGAGAACACCGCATGCAGGTCATCCGAAGCACTTTCCTCATCAAGGTTGAGCTTGCTGTCGATGTGATCCATGTGATGCATCATCAGGTCTACCGCCAGTTCACCATTGCGCGCTTCGATGGCGTCGATCAACTGGGTGTGCTCGTCATAAGAGCAGTGGGAACGGTTGCCGCTTTCATACTGGGCAATGATCAGCGAGGTCTGCGACACGAGGCTGCGCTGGAAACTGATCAACGGCGCGTTTTTCGCCGCTTCGGCCAGTTTCAGGTGAAACTCACCCGACAGACGGATACCCGCACCACGATCGCCACGGGAAAAACTGTCGCGTTCGTCGTTGACCATTTGGCGCAACTCGGCGATCTGCTCGGCGGTGGCGTGCTGGACCGCCAATTCCGTAATCGCTCGCTCCACCAGACGGCGGGCCATGAACACCTGCCGAGCCTCTTCGACACTCGGGCTGGCGACCACGGCACCGCGGTTCGGACGCAACAGCACCACGCTTTCATGGGCCAGGCGCGACAAGGCGCGGCGAATGATGGTGCGGCTGACCCCGAAAATTTCCCCCAGCGCTTCTTCGCTCAACTTGGTGCCGGGCGCCAGGCGCTGTTCGAGGATGGCCTCGAAGATATGCGCGTAGACAATATCGTCCTGGGTACCGCTACGGCCGGCTTTGCCTGCTCGCGGTTGTTTCTTTAGGGGTTGCAACTGTTCGTTCATGGGCACTCGAGTCGGAAGAACTGCGGCGAATTGACCGTGACTGTAATACGGCACAGTGGGTCGCTGGCAAGTATCGCGTAAAAAACACTGCGATTGTACACAATGGATGGTGGCAACACGACTGTACGGCTGTTTGTCACATCCGCTGTATCGCAACGATCCATTACGTTTGAGTTTAGGCTTGATCACAGAATCCGCAGCCCGCACACGCCCCCGTAGGAGCAAAGCTTGCTCGCGATAGCGATTTCATTTTCGAAAACACTGTCGACTGACACGCCGTCATCGCGAGCAAGCTCGGTTCCTACAGGGACCGGGTGACCTCGGACATAGTCCTCTGAACCAAGGAACACCATCGTCATGACCGACGCCACGCACACTCAGCTACGCCCCTTGGCCGATACGTCACCATCGGCCATCGTCGCCGGGTTCATCGCGATGATGACTGGCTATACCAGTTCACTGGTGCTGATGTTCCAGGCCGGGCAAGCGGCCGGCCTGACCAGCGGGCAGATTTCGTCGTGGATCTGGGCGATCTCGATTGGCATGGCAGTGTGCTCGATCGGCCTGTCCTTGCGCTATCGCACGCCCATCACGATTGCCTGGTCGACCCCGGGCGCCGCCCTGCTGATCACCAGCCTGGGCGGCGTGTCCTACGGCGAAGCCATCGGCGCCTATATAACCTGTGCCGTGCTGGTGACGATTTGCGGTCTCACCGGCAGCTTCGAACGCCTGGTCAAAAAGATTCCGGCTTCTTTGGCGGCCGCGCTGCTGGCGGGCATCCTGTTCAAGATCGGCAGCGAGATCTTCGTCGCCGCCCAGCATCGCACGGCGCTGGTCTTGGGCATGTTCGTCACTTATCTACTGGTCAAGCGCCTGTCACCGCGTTACGCGGTACTGGCCGCGCTGTTGATCGGTACAGCGTTGTCCGGGTTCATGGGGCTGCTGGATTTCAGCGGTTTCCACCTGGAAGTGGCCACGCCGGTCTGGACCACCCCGCACTTCTCCCTGGCCGCAACGATCAGCATCGGCATTCCGCTGTTCGTGGTGGCGATGACCTCGCAAAACATGCCCGGTATCGCCGTACTGCGCGCCGACGGCTACAACGTACCGGCCTCGCCGCTGATTACCACCACCGGTATCGCTTCGCTGCTGCTGGCGCCGTTCGGCTCCCACGGCATCAACCTGGCGGCGATCAGCGCGGCCATCTGCACCGGGCCGCATGCCCACGAGGATCGCAACAAGCGCTACACCGCCGCTGTCTGGTGCGGGATTTTCTACGGGATTGCCGGGGTATTCGGCGCGACACTGGCAGCGCTGTTTGCGGCGCTGCCAAAGGAACTGGTGTTGTCGATAGCCGCGCTGGCGTTGTTCGGCTCGATCATCAATGGCTTGAGCATTGCCATGAGCGAAGTGAAGGAACGTGAGGCGGCGCTGATTACCTTCATGGTCACGGCGTCGGGGCTGACGCTGTTTTCCATTGGTTCGGCATTCTGGGGGATTGTGGCGGGGGTCGTGACGCTGCTGATTCTGAACTGGCGCAAGGTTTGAGGGCGCTTTCGCGGGCACATTCTTGTAGGAACGAGGCTTGCCCGCGAACGGTTCATCAAGCCATGCGCCCACAAAAAACAGGCATAAAAAAACGGCGACCCTCGGGTCGCCGTTTTCAGAACATCAAGCTACCGGATTGATCGGCTTTTCCGGATACCAGACGTCCAGCAGCGGGCTGACTTCAACGCTGGTCAGCTCGGTGCGGCCTTTGAGCCAGGCTTCAACGGCGGCGCGCTGTTCAGCGCTGACCGAGCCACGCTTCTGCAGGCAAACCAGACCGTAGTCGTCGCCGCCAACATAGCCCAGACCGTTGGCTTCCATGGCTTCTTTGAGGAACGCGTCGAGGAAAGCATCAATGGCTTCATCAGCCAAATCTTCTTTGAAATCCAGGTTCAGTTCGAAACCCAGCTCTTGAAATTCATCGACGCACAGTTTTTTGCGCAGACGCTGGGAACGGTTAGTCGCCATTGGAACAATCCTCTTAAGTAATAACGGCCGGCACTTTAGCAGTTTAAGCCGCCGATTGCCCGACTCAGTGGGCCGCAAGGGCTACCGCCGGTAAAAAAATAGCCGATTGGATGGTCAAGGCACGGCACAAGCCGTGACGCCTTGGGGCATAATGCCGACACTTTCATGACCACTGGGGGAATTTATCTTCATGCCCTCGTTTTTTTTCCCCTCGGCTGCAGGGTTCTATTTCACATGATCAAATCGTTACGTCCTTTATTGCTGGCCGGCCTGTTGCTTCCCCTGGCCCTTCCTGTTTGCGCTGACCCGATCAACACCTCTTTGTCTCCCAACGTCCAAAAAGCCCTCAAGGCCAGCAAGCTGCAGGACAACGCCCTGTCGCTGGTGATGATTCCGCTCAACGGCCCGGGCACTCCGACTATTTTCAACGCCGACGTATCGGTCAACCCGGCGTCGACCATGAAGCTGGTGACCACTTACGCGGCCCTGGAAATGCTTGGCCCGAACCATCAGTGGAAAACCGAGTTCTACACCGACGGCACCCTCAGCGGCGGTATCCTCAATGGCAATCTCTACCTCAAGGGTGGTGGTGATCCGAAGCTGAACATGGAAAAACTCTGGCTGTTGATGCGTGACTTGCGCGCCAACGGCGTGACCCAGGTCACCGGCGATCTGGTGCTGGACAAGAATTTCTTCGTGCAACCGCAATTGCCCGAATTCAATGACGACGGCAATGACGAGAACAAACCGTTCCTGGTCAAACCCGATGCGTTGCTGGTCAACCTCAAGGCCTTGCGCTTTGTCGCGCGCAATGACTCGGGCAAGGTGCTGGTTTCGGTGGAACCACCCATTGCCAGCATTCGCATCGACAATCAGGTCAAGGCTCTCAACTCCAAGCAATGTACCGGCGGTGTGCGCTACAACCCGGTGCCCCAGGCCGATGGCAGCGTGACGGTGACCGTCGGCGGCCAGCTGGGCGAAGGTTGCAGTTCACAGACTTACTTGTCGCTGCTTGATCACGCGACGTACACGGCCGGTGCCGTGCGAGCGATCTGGAAAGAACTGGGCGGCAGCATCCAGGGCAAGGATGTGCTGGCGCCAACGCCGAAAGACGCCAAAGTGCTGGCGCGGGCATTTTCGCCGGATCTGGCGGAAATCATCCGCGATATCAACAAATACAGTAACAACACCATGGCCCAGCAGCTGTTCCTGAGCCTGGGGCAGAAATACCGTACCGATGCCGACGGTGACGATGCCAAGGCGGCACAGCGGGTCGTACGCCAGTGGCTGGCGAAGAAAGGCATTACCGCGCCGCACCTGGTGATGGAGAACGGCTCCGGCCTGTCCCGTTTCGAACGCGTCAGCGCCCGGGAAATGGCTTCGATGCTGCAGGCCGCCTGGCGCAGCCCTTACGCCGCCGAGTACATCAGCTCGATGCCGATTGCCGGCACCGACGGCACCATGCGCAAGCGCCTGAAGACCACCGCGATGCGCGGCGAAGCCCACGTCAAGACCGGCACCCTGAACACCGTGCGCGCCATCGCCGGTTTCAGCCGAGACGTCAACGGCAACACCTGGGCCGTCGTGGCGATCCTCAACGACAAGGCGCCATTCGGTGCATCATCGGTACTCGACCAAGTGCTGCTGGACTTGTATCGCCAGCCGAAACTGGCGCAGACCGCTTCGGCGCTCTAATCGGCTGCAGAGGCTGCAGAGATTCCCTGTAGGAGCAAAACCTGCTCGCGATAGCGGCAGCACATTCAACATGATGTGCTGCCGCTATCGCGAGCAAGCTTGGCTCCTACAGGGTATGCGTACAGCGCATATCAATTCGTCTCGCCCTGCACCCGGTCCCTGCCCGCCTGCTTCGCCGCATACACCCCCGAGTCCGCCCTTAACAGCAGCGCGTCCGCGCCCTCGCCGACTCGCCAACTGGCAATCCCGAAACTCGCAGTGACGATCCCGACCTCGTCGATCGGCGAACTGCGCAAGCCTTGCCACAGCTCCAGGGCCAGTACATGCGCGTGCTCACCGTTAATGCCCGGGCACAGCACCATGAACTCTTCGCCACCCAATCGACAAAATACATCCGTGCGGCGCAGCCGATTGCCAATGCGCTCGCAGACGATCTGCAACACCCGATCACCCACGGCATGCCCATGCTGGTCATTGATGCGCTTGAAGTGGTCAATGTCGAGCATGATCACCGACAGTTCGCCGCTACCACGCTCGACCCGGGCCATTTCGGTGGTCAGACGCTCCTGGAAATAGCGCCGGTTGTGAATACCGGTGAGGGAGTCGGTGATCGACAGCGCCCGCAGCTCTTCTTCCACCCGCTTCATGTCGGAAATATCCGAGATGTAGCCATGCCAGAGCACGCCGCCGCCGGGCAGCTCTTCCGGCGTCGCCTCGCCGCGTACCCAACGCAAACCGCGCTGTGGCAGCTGCACGCGATACTCCTCGCGCCAAGGGCTGAGGGTGTCCGCCGAAGCGCGAATGGAGGCGCGCACACGGGTGGTGTCCTGGGGATGGATGCGCGTGAAGATCGCTTCGGCATTGAGTAGCAAAACGTCCGGTTCGAGCTCGTAGATTTCACGAATGCCATCGCTGGCATAGATGACGCTGAAGCGTCCGTCGAATTCCATCTTGAATTGATAGATGCCGCCGGGCACATGGGCACTGAGCTTCTTCAATAACAAGTCCCGCGCTGCGAGGGCTTCATGCACGCGTTTGCGTTCGGTGATATCGATGCACACCGCCAGATGGCCGACCCACAGGCCTTGCTCATCAAGCACCGGAGTCGCCAGCATGTTGACGATCAAATGGCTGCCGTCCCCCCGCACCAGCGTCCATTCCCGCGCCTCGTGCCCGGTGCCTTCGCCGCCCTCGACCAACATTGCATGACAGGTCGGGACCGGTTTGCCGAAACGTGCGCTAAGCTCTGCCGAGCGTGCCGCCAGTTCCCGGGGCAAGTGCAGGTTTTCCAGGGTCATGTGCCCAACCACTTCGGCGGCGGTGTAGCCGAGCATCTGTTCGGCTCCGGCGTTAAAGGTGCTGATCACGCCCCGCAAATCCGTGGCGATGATCGCCACCTGGGTCGCCGCGTTCAGCACGCCGCGCAACTGGCCGTGGGTGCCACGCAGTTCCTGCTCCCGAGCGCGCAACTCTTCGGTCCTTTGCTCAACCATCTTCAGCGCTCGCTGCCGCTGGCTGACCAGTACGTATAGCAAGGCACTGAGCAGCATGCTGAGCGAACCACCGAGCACCACCAGCGTGGTCACCGATGAGTGGTTGGCCTTGAGAAACGCTTCGCTGGGCTGGATGTCGACCTGGTAATCATGATCGGCCATTCGCAACAGCCGGGTCGCCGACAACTCGCTGACGGCCGCTGTGTTTGGCGATTCATACAGCACTTCATGCTGATCATCGATGGACAGATCGAGAATACGCACTGACAGATAGTCACGCCCCGCTTCCGGCAAGCCGTCCGCCAGCAATTGGCGCATGCTGATCACGGCCATGACATAACCGAATGGTTTGGTCGTCGTCGGACTGTTGCCCGACATGACCGGAGCGACCAGCAGCACGCCCCGCGCATACGCCGGCTCGATACTCACCAGATGCATCGGTTGCGAGACGGCCATCTGGCCACTCTGGTCCGCTCGCTGCAATGTGGCACGACGCAACGGCTGGGCCAGCAAATCGTAACCGAGCGGCGCACCGAGTTTGCTTTGCGTCTGGCTGAACAGCACCACCACGTACTCGTCCCGCTCGCCAGCCAGTTGCAACTGGCCGTCGGCGTTGAGCTCGCGAAAAGCAAAACTGCTCAAGCCTTCATCACGAACACGGCGTTCGAACGCCGCACGTTCGTCACGGCTCACCCGTTGCGCAAACGAGTACGCCTGGGTCCGGTGCAATAACGGTTGGGTATAGCCATTGAACTCCTCTCGGGAGACCGAATCGGAGTTGGCAAAGAACCGGCGCAGGCCGTCGAGGCGCTGCTCCTGATCTTGGAAGCGTTCTTCGATACGGCTATAACGCTCACTGGCCAGCAGTTGGAAGCGTTGCCGCAATTGCTGGTGAAACAGATTGAGGGTCGACCATGCCAGCAAGCCCGTGAGAATCCCGCCGACAAGCAAAACCAGAAGCGCGACCAGCCAGGCCGAGACATCTTCGCTGATAAAACCCAGGATTTTTGGGCGCACGGCGTGCAACGACATAAACGCAACTCAAAACGCCAGGTGCGGGAAAGCCCTTTGGCCCTGAGTTGAGTTATAGCTATTAGCCACTAATTTGACCAGTACAGAAAGAATCCACAGAGCCTTTTAAAATCAAGGCTCTGTGGATCCAACGCCTTCAGATATCAACGGGCCGTGATTTTCCAGGCGCGGTGAATCTTGGCGTTACGGGAAAAATCCGGATCGATGGTCTGGGCGGTAATCTCTTCGACCGCGTAGCGCTCGCTGAGGTTGGGCTCCAGGTCGAACTTGCGGAAGTTGTTGGAGAAGTACAAGACCCCGCCCGGCGCCAGCCGAGCCATCGCCAGATCGATCAACTGCACCTGATCGCGTTGCACGTCGAAAATCCCTTCCATGCGCTTGGAGTTGGAGAATGTCGGCGGGTCAATGAAGATCAGATCGTATTCGTCACGACTGGCGTCCAGCCAGGCCATCACATCGCCCTGCTCCAGACGGTTCTTGTCGGAAAAACCGTTCAGCGACAGGTTGCGACGCGCCCAGTCAAGATAGGTTTTCGACAGGTCGACGCTGGTGGTGCTGCGTGCACCGCCCTTGGCCGCGTGCACGCTGGCCGTGGCGGTGTAGCAGAACAGATTGAGGAAGCGCTTGCCAGCCGCCTCTTTCTGAATGCGCATGCGCATAGGACGGTGGTCAAGGAACAGGCCGGTATCCAGGTAATCGGTGAGGTTGACCAACAGCTTCACGCCACCTTCGTTGACCTCGACGAACTTGCCCTGAGCCGCCTGGCGTTCATATTGCTTGGTGCCACTCTGACGCTCGCGGCGTTTGACCACCACGCGGCTCTTGTCGATGTTCAAAGCCTGCGGAATGGCGGCCAGGGCATCGAACATCCGCGCCGAGGCTTTTTCCGGATCGATGGATTTCGGCGCGGCGTACTCCTGGACGTGGACCCAATCGTGATACAGGTCGATGGCCATGGAATATTCCGGCATGTCGGCATCGTACACGCGATAGCAGTCGATGCCTTCGCGCTTGACCCACTTGCCCAAGGCCTTGAGGTTTTTTTGCAGGCGGTTGGCAAACATCTGCCCGCCTTCGCTCAGGCGCGGCTGCTCGACCACCGGGGCCGGCGCCGGCACGGGTTTGATCGGGTTGCCGTTTTTGTTGTACTTGCGCTCTTGCGGCTCGCTCGGCGCCTCGTCATAGGCCGCTTGCTCCCGTTCGGCCTGACGCTGTTCCGGGGTACGACGCTCGCCTGTGACGAACTGGTCGGGCAGCACCTTGATCAACAGCAGCTTGCACGGCAAGGCGCCGTTCCAGAACGAATACTGCTTGTGGCTGCGGATGCCCATGCGCTTGCCCAGATCCGGCGCGCCGGTAAAGACGGCGGCTTCCCAGTTCAGACAGGCCTGACGCAGACGCTCGCCGAGGTTCTGGTAAAGGTAGAGCAGGCTCGCCTCGTCGCCCAGTCGCTCGCCGTATGGAGGGTTGCAGATCACCAGGCCTTTCTGGTTTTGATCCGGACGCGGCTCGAAAGTCGCGACTTCGCCCTGATAGATCTTGATCCACTCGCTGAGGCCGGCACGCTCGACGTTGTTGCGGCCCGGCTGAATCAGGCGCGGGTCGGCTTCGTAACCGCGAATCCACAACGGCGGCTTGGCCAGACCGGCAGCGGCGCGTTCGGACGCCTCTTCATGGAGCTTTTTCCACAGCGCCGGTACGTGACCCAGCCAGGCGGTGAATCCCCACTGCTCGCGACGCAGGTTCGGCGCGATGTCAGCAGCGATCATCGCCGCTTCCACCAGAAAGGTACCGACACCGCACATCGGGTCAGCCAGTGCGCCACCTTGCGCTGCGATACGTGGCCAGCCGGAACGGATCAGGATGGCGGCAGCGAGGTTTTCCTTCAGCGGCGCCGCGCCTTGCTGCAGGCGATAGCCGCGCTGGTGCAGGCTGTGGCCGGAGAGGTCGAGGGAAAGGATCGCTTCGCCGCGATCCAGGCGCAGGTGAATGCGCAGGTCCGGGTTGAGTTTGTCGATGGATGGACGGTCGCCCTGCGGGGTGCGCAGTTTGTCGACGATGGCATCCTTGACCTTCAAGGCACCGAAGTGGGTGTTGTCGATGCCCGAGCCGTGACCACTGAATTCGACGGCCAGGGTGCCGTCATTGAGCATGTGGTCTTGCCACTCGATGTCGAGCACGCCGTGGTAGAGGTCCTCGGCGTCTTTCATCGGGAAACGCTTGAGCACCAGCAATACCCGGTTGGCCAGGCGCGACCACAGGCACAGGCGATAAGCGGTTTCCATGGTGGCCATGCCGCGCACGGCAGAGGTGTGCTCACGTGCTTCCTCAAGGCCAAGCCCGACGGCTTCCTCGATGAGCAGGCCTTCAAGGCCTTTTGGGCAAGTGAGGAAGAGTTCGAAACGATCGGACATGAGAATTCGGAGCCTTTGGCTGAGTGGCCCGACAACGCATTGCCGGACCGGTTTTCAATCAGGCGCTTTTCTCGAAGAGCGCCCGCGTGGCACGAAGGTGTGCCGTCCCACCCCTGCTGCCCGGGTTAAATGAGCTTAGATGCAAGGACAGATAAAAAAGTTGATGCAACAAAATGACATAAGTCGACCCTTCGTCGAATAGTGCTTCCCGGCAACGGGAGGCATTCTCACCAAAGGATTAACCTGATCATGCTGTGCGGGGCCGATCATACCGGGGTTTACCTGAAAAATACCCAGCTAACATGCGGTTACTTATGGCCATAGCACATGAACAGTTACGTCCTTATGACAAAACGATCATTCCCTCGATGTGACGCATTGGTTAGAACTCAACTCAGGTTGGCACCGCAATGGCGCCAACACCTTGGCTCGTCACGCCGGCAACGAGCCCCCAACGGCAGAGTTTTTCTGCCAGACCTCAATTGAGGTCGACGCGATAAATACAGTCAACAAGTGAGGGCAACACCCTATGAGAAGACTTAAGCGTGATCCGTTGGAAAGAGCATTTTTGCGCGGATATCAATATGGCGTTGGTGGCAAATCCCGTGAGCTTTGCCCATTTACTCTACCGTCGGTACGTCAAGCCTGGATTAACGGCTGGCGAGAAGGACGCGGCGACAACTGGGACGGTATGACCGGCACTGCGGGAATCCACAGACTCAACGAACTTCACGCCGTCGGCTAATTACAGGGCACAACACTCCGACACGACAATCTGATTTTGTACTGAATTAACCACGCACGTCCCATCCGGACGGCGGGCTGCGGCCCAGGGGCTCCTTTGAAGGGGCCCTTTTTTATGCTTGCTCCAAAGCAAGGAAAACCTGTTTTTGTGGCGAGGGAGCTTGCTCCCGCCCGGTTGCGAAGCAATCGTAAACCCGGTGTTCTCAATCAATTTGACTGCTTCGCAGCGGGAGCAAGCTCCCTCGCCACAAAAGCTCCCTTGAGCCTTCAGCGCAGGGCAGCGATTGCGTCTACGGATTCACGAATCAGCGCCGGGCCTTTATAGATGAAGCCGGAGTAGATCTGCACCAGGCTCGCACCGGCAGTGATCTTCTCTGCCGCATGTTTGCCTTCAGTGATGCCACCGGCAGCAATGATCGGCAGGCGGCCGCCCAACTCCGCCGCCAACACCTTCACGGTGTGGGTGCTCTTGTCGCGAACCGGTGCACCGGACAGGCCGCCCGCCTCGTCACCATGCTCCATGCCCTCGACGCCGACACGGCTCAAGGTGGTATTGGTGGCGATGACCGCGTCCATTCCGGTTTCGATCAACGCTTGCGCAACCTGCGCAGTTTCTTCGTCAGTCATGTCCGGGGCGATCTTGATGGCCAGCGGCACGTGTTTGCCGTGACGCAGCGCCAGTTCAGCGCGACGCGTGGCAAGGTCGGCCAACAGTTGCTTGAGCGAATCGCCGAATTGCAGGCTGCGCAGGCCCGGTGTGTTCGGCGAGCTGACGTTGACCGTCACGTAGCTGGCGTGGGCATAGACCTTGTCCAGGCAAATCAGATAATCGTCAACCGCGCGCTCGACCGGGGTATCGAAGTTCTTGCCGATGTTGATGCCCAGCACGCCCTTGTACTTGGCGGCTGCCACACGGGCCAACAGGTGATCGACGCCAAGGTTGTTGAAGCCCATTCGGTTGATGATGGCCTCGGCTTCCGGCAATCGGAAAATCCGTGGTTTCGGATTACCCGGTTGCGGACGCGGGGTTATGGTGCCTATTTCGACAAAACCGAAACCCAATTGGGCGAAACCGTCAATGGCCGCGCCGTTTTTGTCCAGGCCGGCGGCCAGCCCTACCGGATTCGGAAAATCCAGGCCCATGACGTTGACCGGCATCTTCGCCGGTGCCTTGCACAGCAAGCCGTTAAGGCCCAAACGTCCGCCCGCGCCGATCAGGTCCAGGGACAGATCGTGGGAGGTTTCCGGGGAAAGTTTGAACAACAGCTGACGGGCCAGGGTGTACATGGGCGGATTTGACTCGATTGGCGGCGAAATGAGGCGGCGATTATAGCCGGGGTTGAGGTTGGCGGGCGATCTCTTTGCCGTGAATCCCGGGATGGCATATGCCTTGCACCCATCGAAGCATCAGCACGCAGGCCAACGGCGGAATGCGTGCAAGGACAACGACGTCGTCACGCGGCCTTGCGGGTATCAGGTCTGGGACGACGTTTTTTTTGAAGGTGCGAAATCGATGAACGAACCATCAGCCGGCCCTCTGGCCTGGGTCAATGGCAGCGATGCCCCGGAAAAGACCGAAATCAACCTCGGCTTCATGGCCTTGAGCGACTGCGCCTCGGTGGTTGTCGCCGCGACTCAGGGCTTCGCCCAACCTTACGGCTTGACCCTGAACCTCAAGCGCCAGTCGTCGTGGGCCAACCTGCGGGACAAACTGGTGAGCGGTGAGCTCGATGCCGCCCACAGCCTGTACGGTCTGATCTACGCCGTGCACCTGGGTATAGGCGGCGTGGCAGCGACCGACATGGCCGTGCTCATGGGGCTGAACCAGAACGGCCAGAGCATCAATCTCTCCCATGGCTTGCAGGGCCTTGGCGTGACCGGTCCTGAGGCACTTCACCGGCACGTGCACCAAACTCGCCCAAAATTGACGTTCGCCCAGACCTTTCCCACTGGCACCCATGCCATGTGGCTGTATTACTGGCTCGCCAGCCAGGGCATTCATCCGTTGCTGGAGGTCGACAGTGTGGTGGTACCACCGCCGCAAATGGTCGCGCACCTGCAGGCGGGACGCATCGACGGTTTCTGCGTCGGCGAGCCCTGGTCCGCCAGCGCCGTGCAACAGGACCTCGGTTTTACCCTGGCGACCACCCAGACGATCTGGCCCGATCATCCGGAAAAAGTCCTGGGCTGCACCCGCGCCTTCGTCGAGCAATACCCCAACACCGCCCGGGCACTGGTGATGGCGATCCTGGAAGCCAGTCGTTTTATCGAAGACAGTCTCGAAAACCGACGCAGCACTGCGCAATTGCTCAGCGCGCCACAGTACCTCGACGCCCCACTGGCATGCATCGAACCGCGTCTGCTGGGCGACTACGACGACGGCCTGGGCAATCGTTGGCACGACCCGCACGCCATGCGCTTTCATGGTGACGGTGAAGTGAACTTGCCGTATCTGTCCGATGGCATGTGGTTCATGACCCAGTTCCGTCGCTGGGGGCTGTTGCGCGATGACCCGGATTACCTCGCGGTAGCCCGTCAGGTTCAGCAACTGGACTTGTACCGTGAGGCCGCCAGCGCCGTCGGTGTCGCATCGCTGGGCAAAGAGATGCGTAGCAGCCAGTTGATCGATGGCAAGGTCTGGAACGGTTCGGACCCCGCCGGCTATGCGCGCAGCTTCAAAATGCACGCCATGAGCGACAACTCGCCCCGACTCGCCAACTGCTGACAGGAGACTGCGAACATGTTGCGTATCCTGCTGATCAACGATACCGCGAAAAAAGTCGGACGCCTGAAAACGGCCCTCACCGAAGCCGGCTTCGAGGTCATCGACGAGTCAGGCCTGACCATCGACCTGCCCGAACGCGTCGAAACGGTGCGTCCGGACGTGATTCTGATCGATACCGAGTCACCGAGCCGCGATGTCATGGAACAAGTGGTGCTCGTCAGCCGGGACCAGCCACGCCCCATCGTGATGTTTACCGACGAGCACGACCCCGGCGTGATGCGCCAGGCGATCAAGTCCGGGGTCAGCGCCTACATCGTCGAGGGCATCCATGCCCAACGCTTGCAGCCGATTCTGGATGTGGCCATGGCCCGCTTCGAAAGTGACCAGGCCCTGCGCGCCCAACTGCACGCCCGCGATCAGCAACTGGCCGAGCGCAAGCGCATCGAACTGGCCAAAGGGCTGCTGATGAAAATGAAGGACTGCAACGAGGAAGAGGCCTACACCCTGATGCGCCGCCAGGCCATGAGCCGCCAGCAGAAGCTGATTCAGGTGGCGGAGCAGATTATCGCGATGAGTGAACTGCTCGGCTGACACGATCACCGTGGCGAGGGAGCTTGCTCCCGCTGGGCTGCGTAGCGGCGGCCCCAAAACCTGCAACTTCAGTGAATCAGGCACAACTCGATCACAGGATTCAAGACGGCTTCAACGCCGAGCGGGAGCACGCTCCCTCGCCACAAAAACGAACTGTTGGCACAGATCTCGCTAAGTAAATCCCACAGGTAACCAACGGCGGTTGCCCAATCTACGACAAAGACGTCGCTCACCGTATTTGCCTCCCGGCGAATCAGGTGGCGGCGTTTTTTTGTTTTGGCTCCCGTTCGAGACTCCTATCAGCTGAGGTGCGCGATGAATTCAAGCTTCTGGAAATCCGGCCATACCCCAACCCTGTTCGCGGCGTTCCTCTACTTCGACCTGAGCTTCATGGTCTGGTACCTGCTCGGCCCCCTGGCAGTGCAGATCGCCGGTGACTTGCACCTGACCACTCAACAGCGCGGGCTTGTCGTCGCTACGCCGATTCTGGCCGGTGCCGTACTGCGGTTTGTAATGGGCATGCTGGCTGATCGCCTGTCTCCCAAAACTGCCGGCCTGATCGGGCAAGTCATCGTCATCTGCGCCCTGTTCGGTGCCTGGAAACTCGGCATCCACAGTTACGAGCAAGCGCTGCTGCTGGGACTGTTCCTCGGCATGGCGGGCGCGTCCTTCGCCGTGGCCCTGCCTCTGGCGTCGCAATGGTACCCGCCGCAGCACCAGGGCAAAGCCATGGGCATCGCGGGTGCGGGCAACTCGGGCACCGTCCTTGCCGCGCTGATTGCGCCGGTGCTGGCAGCGGCGTTTGGCTGGAGCAACGTGTTCGGCTTCGCCCTGATCCCGTTGATCCTGACACTGATCGTGTTCGCCTGGCTGGCCAAGAATGCCCCTGAACGGCCCAAAGCCAAGTCAATGGCCGATTACTTCAAGGCCCTGGGCGACCGCGACAGCTGGTGGTTCATGTTCTTCTACAGCGTGACCTTCGGCGGTTTCATCGGCCTGGCCAGCGCACTGCCCGGCTACTTCAACGACCAATACGGCCTGAACCCGGTCACCGCGGGTTACTACACCGCCGCCTGCGTATTCGGTGGCAGTCTGATGCGTCCGCTGGGCGGTGCTCTGGCGGATCGCTTCGGTGGCATCCGCACCTTGCTGGGGATGTACACCGTGGCGGCGATCTGCATTGCTGCCGTCGGCTTCAATTTGCCAAGCTCCTATGCCGCCCTGGCGCTTTTCGTCTGCACCATGCTTGGCCTGGGTGCAGGCAACGGTGCGGTTTTCCAGTTGGTCCCTCAGCGTTTTCGCCGCGAAATCGGGGTTATGACCGGTCTGATCGGCATGGCTGGCGGCATCGGTGGTTTTGCCTTGGCAGCAGGCATGGGCGCAATCAAACAAAGCACCGGCAGTTACCAGCTGGCATTGTGGCTGTTCGCCAGTCTGGCGGTGCTCGCGTGGTTTGGCCTGCACGGCGTAAAACGTCGCTGGAGAACCACCTGGGGTTCGGCAGCCGTGACCGCTGCGCGGGTTTGAGGTCTTAAATGAGCCTGCAATTGAGCTTCGCTGAAGCCAGCGCCACCGGCCCTCGCGAAGAAAATCAGGACGCCTTGCGTCTGGTCACGCCCGCCCCGGCACTGGCGGCGAGCAAGGGCTACCTGTTCGCCATCGCCGACGGCGTCAGCCAGTGCGCCGATGGTGGCCTGGCCGCCCGATCGACATTGCAGGCGCTGGCGCTGGACTACTACGCCACCCCGGAAACCTGGGGCGTCGCACAAGCCCTTGATCGCCTGCTGCTGGCGCAAAACCGCTGGCTGCAGGCCAACGGTGGCGGACAACCGCTATTGACCACTGTGAGCGCCCTGGTGCTGCGTGGCAGGCGATTTACCCTGGCTCACGTCGGTGATTGCCGGGTGTATCGCTGGCACGCCGATCAATTGCAGCGTATCAGCGAGGATCACGTCTGGGATCAGCCGGGCATGCAGCATGTGCTCAAGCGGGCACTTGGACTGGATCAACACCTGGTGCTGGATTTCCTCGACGGTGAATTGCGCCTTGATGAGAGCTTCGTGCTGCTCAGCGACGGGATCTGGGCGGTCCTGGGCGACACCGCCATTGCTGCGATCCTGCGTGATCAGCCGAACCTCGATAGCGCTGCGCAGACGCTGGTTCATGCAGCGCATCTGGCCGGCAGCCAAGACAACGCCAGTGCCCTGCTGGTGCGGGTCGATGGCCTCGGTGAAAGCAGTATCGGTGATGCCTTGATTCACCTGCAGCAATGGCCCCTGCCGCCACCGCTGAAGCCTGGACAGCAGTTCGAAGGCTGGCAAGTGGAAGGGATACTGGGCCAGAGCCAGCAGTCGTTGCTTTATCGCGTGCGTGACAGCCAGCAACAACCGTGGCTGTTGAAAACCTTGCCCGGCCATCTGCACGACGATCACCAGGCCGGGCAAGCCTTGCTGTCGGAGGAATGGTTTCTCAAACGCGTGGCCGGTCGGCATTTTCCTGAGGTGCATGCCGCCAGCCAGCGTCAGCATTTGTACTACGTTATGCGCGAATACTCCGGGACGACCCTGGCGCAACTGCATTCGCAGACCGGACCACTGCCGCTGGCTCAGTGGCAGGACCTGGCTGAACGCCTGCTCAAAGCGCTCGGAATGTTGCACCGACGGCAGATTTTCCACCGCGATATCAAACCGGAAAACCTGCTGCTCAGTGACGACGGCGAACTGCGCTTGCTGGACTTCGGCCTCGCCTTCTGTCCCGGCCTGTCTGAAGACCAGCCCGCTGCTCTTCCCGGAACGCCCAGTTTCATTGCGCCGGAAGCATTTCGCGGCGAACCGCCGACACCGCAACAGGACCTGTATGCGGTCGGCGTGACGTTGTTTTATCTGCTGACCGGGCATTTTCCCTATGGCGAAATCGAAGCGTTCCAACGACCACGGTTCGGCAGGCCAGTCAGCGCCAGCCGCTATCGCCCCGATCTGCCGGAATGGATGACACAAAGCCTGGAACGCGCGGTTGCCGCCGATCCTGGTCAACGTTTTGAAACGGCGGAGGAATGGCTGCTGCTGATCGAACAAGGCGAGCGGCACAGCTTGAATGTGCGCCCTCGCCCGCTGCTGGAACGCGAACCGCTGAAGGTGTGGCGGTCGTTGGCGCTGATGTCGCTGCTGGCGAACCTGGTGCTGTTGTTTGCGGTATTTCATGGCTGATTTCAACTGAGGAACACACGATGAGCGCAAAAGTCTGGCTGGTGGGCGCGGGCCCGGGTGATCCGGAACTGTTGACTCTCAAGGCTGCAAGGGCACTGAGGGAAGCGGATGTGGTGCTGATCGATGACCTGGTGAATGCCGCGGTCCTCGAACATTGCCAGCAGGCGCGAATCATTCCCGTGGGTAAACGCGGCGGATGCCGGTCCACGCCGCAAGCGTTCATTCATCGCTTGATGCTGCGTTACGCGCGTCAGGGTAAATGCGTGGTGCGACTCAAGGGGGGTGATCCGTGCATTTTCGGACGCGGCGGTGAAGAAGCGCAGTGGCTGCGTGAGCGCGGGGTTGAGGTGGAACTGGTCAACGGCATCACGGCCGGGCTCGCTGGCGCCACGCAATGCGATATCCCGTTGACGCTACGCGGTGTAGCGCGCGGGGTGACACTGGTCACCGCGCACACGCAAGACGGCAGCAGCCTGAACTGGCAGGCACTGGCCCAGGGCGGTACGACGCTGGTGATTTACATGGGTGTGGCCAAGCTCAGTGAAATTCGCCAGCAACTGCTGGCCGGAGGCATGGCGGTAAACACGCCAGTGGCAATGATTGAAAACGCCTCGTTGCCCCATCAGCGCGAATGCCGCAGTGATCTGGCAGCAATGGAGGAAGATGCCCGTCGTTTCGAACTGAAGAGCCCGGCGATCCTGGTGATCGGCAGCGTGGCGGCCCGTGCCGTGCAAGACTGCGATTTCCCCGCGATCACAGCCGATGGACTGGCCTGAATCCCCCGACTTACTCCGCTCCGACCAAATCGCAGACAAAGAAAAGCCCGGCCTGAGCCGGGCTTTTCTCGCAGCTGCGGGCTAATTACTTAGCTTGAGCTTCAACCTGCGCTTCTACGCGACGGTTTACAGCGCGACCATCTTCAGTCTTGTTGTCAGCAACTGGGCGGGATTCGCCGTAGCCAACAGACTGAACGCGGGACGATTCAACACCGTACTGGTTGGTCAGAACTTGCTTAACGGCGTTTGCACGACGCTCGGACAGTTTCTGGTTGTAAGCGTCAGGACCGACGGAGTCAGTGTGACCTTCAACAGTAGTGGTGGTGGATGGGTACTGCTTCATGAAGTCAGCCAGGTTCTTGATGTCGCCGTAGCTGTTTGGCTTGACTACCGACTTGTCGAAGTCGAATTTCACGTCCAGCTCAACACGTACAACTTCAGCAACTGCTGGGCAGCCATCAGCGTCAACAGTTACGTTGGCTGGGGTGTCAGGGCACTTGTCAACGTTGTCGCAAACGCCATCGTTGTCGCTGTCGGAGCAAACTTCAGCTGGTGCTGGAACTGGAGCAGCAGCAGGCTTGGAGCCGCCACCGAAGTTCACACCGATACCGACGCTAGGAGCCCACTCGGTGTTGCCCTGGTCGATGTTGTACTGAGCTTCAACGCCGGCACGGGCGTAGAAGTTGTCGGTGAAGTACAGCTTGGCGCCGCCACCAACGTTGGCGAAGGTGGAACGGTCACGACCGTTCGAACCGTTCTGGTCGATGCTCTGGTCGGAGAAACCGGCCGAGACGTAAGGACGCAGCATGTCGCCTGGGTTGTTGAAGTGGTACAGAGCGTCCAGAGCGGTGTTGGCGCCCTTCACGTTCTTGCCGTCGTCGGCACGTACGTTATGCACTTCGTCGTAGGCCAGACGCAGTTCAACGTCGTCGGTCAGGAAGTAACCAACCGAACCACCGAACAGGTTGCCGTCGTTTTTGAAGTTGCGAGTGCTGTCAAAGTACTCTTTCTTTGCGAAGCCTTCGATTTCAACTGCGCCTTGGCCCTGTGCCAGAGCGCCGAACGAAGTGGCGGCAATAAGAGAACCAATGGCCAAGCCCAAGGTGTTTTTCAGTTTCATCCGTTAAATCCCCATCTGGTGATTGTGAAGCAGTCCCGCAAACCGGGGGACAACTCGGCGGCAAGTCTATCAGAACTTGCCTACACGTAAGAGATATTTGCGCCGAACTAAGTTTCAGCAATGCCTGCAAATTTCTCACGCAATTTATCTAGAGCGCGTTTGTACCGCATTTTTGTTGCACTCAAGCCCATATGCATGATGTCTGCGATCTCCTGAAACTCCAGCTCTGCGACAAATCGTAGCACCAGAATTTCACGGTCAATCGGATTCACATACACCAGCCAGCGATCAAGTCCACCCTTCTCCTCGGGTTTCGGCGCCTTTTCTTCAGACGCTTCTTCGAGGGGGTCCAGACTCAATGCGTCCATCAAGCGACGCTTTCGCCGTTCCTTCCGATACTGCGTAATGCACTCGTTGTACGTGATGCTATACAGCCATGTCTTGAACTTGGATTTGCCTTCGAAGTTCTTCAGGCCGTACAGCACCTTCAACATGACTTCCTGACAGACATCGTCTGCGTCGCGATCGTTCCCGAGATATCGTGCACAGACGTTAAATAATGTTCGTTGGTAACGCCGCATCAATTCTTCATAGGCGCGCGTTACGTGAAACAGCTCGGAATGCGAGCGCGCGACCAACTCCTCATCAGAGAGCTCGCGGGGGTCGTAGCGCATGGATAGCGATTGGGCTTTATTCAAAACAAGTCGGGCCGACAGTCAGGTCAATGTCCGCCGCAGCCAGCATCAGGCGGCATTTTGCGGCGGCATACATTAGCAGGGTTTGCCGGGTTAGCGGCTACTCACATGCTGCTCAAGCAGGATCCGATTGGAGAGAGAGACTAGCTCACCCTCATCGGTCAGCAATGTGGTTTTAACCGTGCCGATCTCTTCGATCTGCCCTTCGACCTCTCCAACTCGCACTTGTTGCCCAACCTCATACAACTCACGCACATAGATTCCCGCAAGAATCTGACCCGCAATTTCCCGACTTCCCAAACCCATGGCCAGCGCAACTGCCAGACCAACGGTAATCAAAACGATCACGATCACGTGATTGAGCAGGTCAGTCTTGACCTCCAACTGACTGATCGCCACCGAGATGCTGATGATGATCACCAGGCCCTGGGCAATTCGCCCCAACCCGGAAGCGTAGTCCAGTCCTACGCCTTCTGCCGCTCCACGCACCAGCCCATTGGCCAGTTGCGCCAGTAATACACCCACCAGCAACACCAGCGCGGCGCCGAATACCTTAGGCAAATACAGCGCTAGCATATCCAGCGTAGCTGAAACTCTCTCAAGTCCAAGGGATTCTGCGGCAGAAACCAGAAAAATCAGCAGAACGAACCAATAGACGATTTTTCCGATCAATGTGGAGATCGGTACTTGCAGCCCGGCGCGGGACAGCAACTTGGTCAGACCGGTGCCGCCCATCAGGCGATCCAGGCCGAGCTTGGCGAGCAACTTCGAAAGCAGCGTGTCGAGCAACTTGGCCACGACAAAGCCCAACAGCAGCACAACCAGTGCGCCGAACAGGTTCGGAATGAAGTTGGCAATCTTGGTCCATAACGCAGTCATTGCAGTGACGAGGCTCTGTGTCCAGAGATCAAGTTCCATATTCAATCAGCCTTATCAGCAGTGCGAGCGGTAGGTTTACGAAGACGGGACACCGGCGCGATGTGGGCCGATCCGTTATTCAGGGCGATCATCAGCGCGGGCAACCAACGGCCCAGTAGGCTGAACAGATCACCGGCGCCGACCTGGCGGTTGGCGGTTTTCAGTACGCGCCCCAGGCATGCATCGTCGTCCCGGGTCGACGGCGAGGCCTTGAGCATGTCACGCAAAGACTGTTCAAACGGATCGTGCATACGCACCTCTCGTGATGTCTGTGAAAGACGCGGTGAAATTTGCTCGGGTCACATGGCTCTCCGTCAGACCCAGCGCAAACGTCGGTATAACCACCACTGCCCCAACGCCACCGAAACCACCAACAGGCACGCGATCAGGAAACCATACGGGCTCGCGGAAAATGGAATGCCGCCGACGTTGATGCCCAAAAGCCCGGTCAAAAAACTCATCGGCAAAAAGATCCCGGTGATGACGCCGAAGCGATACATCGTGCGATTCATGCGCACGCTCAATCGCCGGTCTTCGGCCTCCAACACAAGCCCCACGCGCTCTCGGGTCAATTCGAGCTCTTCAAGATAGCGGGTCAGGCTGTTGTTCAATTCGTTCCAGTAATCGCCATCATCCTCGACAAACCAGGGCAACTTGAGCCGTGTCAGCTGAGCAAAAATATCCCTCTGCGGAGCGAGAAAGCGCTTCAACGCAGCGGCCCGGCGACGGATCTGCAAGATCGCTCCGTGCTCCGGTGTATACCGTTCGTCGGTATCGAGCTTTTCTTCTTCCTCATCGACCACTTCCGAGAGGCAACTGACCAGATCCTGCACCTTGTTGGTCAGGTACTGCGCCATGTAGAGAATCAGCTCGGAGGCGGTTTTCGGTCCCTTGCCCAGCTCCAGTTGCACCAGCAGCTCTTCGGTGGCGCGCAGCGGCCGCAAACGCAAGGAAATGACCCGCTTCGCAGAACCGAAGATCCGTACCGAGACCATGTCTTCAGGCTCAGCCCCCGGATTGAGGTTGACTCCACGCAAAAATAGCAGCAGTTCGCTGTCGGAAAGCTGTAAAAGGCGCGGACGAGTATTCTCTTCCAGCAGCAGATCACAGCTGAATTCGCTCAAACCGCTGGATTTGCGCAACCAGGTCTGGGTTTGCGGGTGACTGCGATCCCAATGCAGCCACAGGCTTTCATGAGCCTGCAGCTGCAATTCATCGAGTTCAGTCCGGGCTATCGAACGCGCGCCGCCTTTACCGTCCAGCACCAGGGCGTGGACCAGCCCCCATTGCGCGTTTTCTTCCTCGAACATCCGCACTCCTTCAGTCAATCGGGGATTTTACTCAGGCATTTTCAGCGGGCTGGGCGAGATGATCACGCCGTTGTTATCCGCATAGATGTAGTGGCCGGGATGGAAGGTCACGCCAGCGAAAGTCACGGCCACGTTGAGGTCGCCGAGACCGCGCTTGTCGGTCTTCATCGGGTGGCTGGCCAGGGCCTGCACCCCCAGATCGGTTTGGGCGATGACGTCGACGTCACGAATGCAACCGTAGATCACCAGGCCTTCCCAGCCATTTTTGGCGGCTTTCTCGGCGATCATGTCGCCCAGTAACGCGCGACGCAGGGAACCGCCTCCATCGACCACCAGCACCTTGCCGTTGCCCTTGAGTTCGGCTTGCTCCTTGACCAGAGAGTTGTCTTCGAAGCACTTGATGGTCACGATTTCGCCGCCGAAGGAATCGCGGCCGCCGAAATTGCTGAACATCGGTTCCAGCACCTGCACCAGCTCCGGGTAGGCGTCGCACAGGTCAGGCGTGAGGTAATGGTTCATCGAGAAACTCCTGTAATAAGGGAGACAGCACGAACATCACTGATGAATCAGTCATCGAAAATGACCAGAACAGCTCAATCCGTCATATCTTAGCCGCAAGCCGATCAGAGCGAAATGCCCTTGATAGAGCGTCCAGCTTAGATTGCCGTGGCCAGAACCGCTTTTTCACCGAGCAGCGGCGTTTGCTGATCCGCCAGCCAGCGAGCCACCAATGGCCAGACTTCAACCTGTGCAGCTTTGCTGACCAGCATTTCGACGTGACCGAAATTGTCGCCGAAGCCCTGCTCGCGCCCCAGATTGATGAATTGCTTGTGTTCGCAACCCACTTGGTCGAACAGCTTGCGGCATGCCCAGGCCGGATCCTGATGATCCCCCTCCGCGCTTACCACAAGCACCGGCAGCTTCACCTCGGCGAGCCCGGCCCACCAGTCCTTGTCGGCGTCGCCGAAGCGCCCGAACAAGCCATGCCAGCGCATGCTTTCCAGGGCCAGGCCAATTGGCTCGTCCTCCGGGCCGCGCTTGAGTCGTGAACCGGACAACTGAGCAAAGCGCTTGAGAATGAAGCGCCCGCCCCACTCCACGGGTGGAATCTTCAGCGGCCAGTAGGTACGGCTGACCTGGGTGCCAAAAAACGCAGCGGAGGCCACCACCGGCTCGCCGATGTATTCACCGCCCAACGCCGCCGCCAGGGTAATGCCCCCCAGCGAATGGCCGATCCAGTGCGGAACCTGACCGCTTTGCTCACGCACGAACGCGCCAATCGCGGGCAGATCGTAACGCGCATAGTCAGCGACGCGATTCTTGCGATAGTCCTGGTTGCGCCGGGACAGGCCGTGACCGCGCATTTCCGCGATCCACACATCGAAGCCCAGGCGCGCCAAATGAGCACCCAGCCCCAGGCCTTTGGGGGAGAACCAGAAGCGTCGATTGGAAAAACTGCCATGCAACAGGATGACCGGCACGCCGCGTACGGCAGGCTCATCGGCCATGCCCAAACGGGTGACAGCCAGCTCGACACTCGGGTCCGGGCTGTTGGCCGGCTTCAAGCGATACACGTCTTCGCTCAGATCGCCACGCCGTTCGGCGCTGATCAGGGCGACAGGAAATAGGTTGCTGCTGCTTTGCATAATCTCTTGCACAAAAAAGGGCGGCATCCATATGGAGCCCGCCCTACTTGAATCTCAAAAAGACCGACCCTTGCAGGGGCACAGCTTGCTGACGATGGCGATTTTGAAGACGCCATCGCGGGCAAGCCCTGCTCCTACAGTGAGCGGTCCGTTTACACAGGATCAGGCCGAAGCTTGACCTTCCGCCAGGAAGAACCAGGTTTCCAGTACGGAGTCCGGGTTCAACGAAACGCTTTCAATACCCTGCTCCATCAGCCACTTGGCCAGGTCTGGATGGTCCGAAGGCCCCTGACCGCAGATGCCGATGTATTTGCCGGCCTTGTTGCACGCGGCAATGGCATTGGCCAGCAGCTTCTTGACCGCAGGGTTACGCTCGTCGAACAAGTGCGCAATGATCCCGGAGTCACGGTCCAGGCCCAGGGTCAGCTGGGTCAGGTCGTTGGAGCCGATGGAGAAACCGTCGAAGAATTCAAGGAATTCTTCAGCCAGGATGGCGTTGGACGGCAGCTCGCACATCATGATCACGCGCAGACCGTTGTCGCCACGGGCCAAGCCGTTTTCCGCCAACAGATCAACCACCTGGCTCGCTTCACCCAGGGTACGAACGAACGGCACCATGATCTCGACGTTGGTCAGGCCCATCTCGTTGCGCACACGCTTGAGAGCGCGGCATTCGAGTTCGAAGCAGTCACGGAACGATTCGCTGATGTAACGCGAGGCGCCACGGAAGCCCAGCATCGGGTTCTCTTCTTCAGGCTCGTAGAGCTTGCCGCCGATCAGGTTGGCGTATTCGTTGGACTTGAAGTCCGAGAGACGCACGATGACTTTCTTTGGATAGAACGCAGCGGCCAGTGTGCTGATGCCTTCGACCAGTTTCTCGACGTAGAAGCCGACCGGATCGTTGTAGCCAGCGATACGCTTGTCGACGCTTTCCTTGATGTCTGCAGGCAGGCCGTCGTAGTTCAGCAGTGCCTTGGGGTGCACGCCGATCATGCGGTTGATGATGAATTCCAGGCGGGCCAGGCCTACACCGGCGTTCGGCAGTTGTGCGAAGTCGAAGGCGCGGTCAGGGTTGCCGACGTTCATCATGATCTTGAACGGCAGCTCCGGCATGGCGTCCACGGAGTTTTTCTTGATGTCGAAGCCCAGTTCGCCCTCGAAGATGAAGCCGGTATCGCCTTCCGCGCAGGAAACGGTTACGCCCTGGCCGTCTTTCAACAGCTGGGTGGCGTTGCCGCAACCCACCACGGCCGGGATGCCCAGCTCACGGGCGATGATCGCCGCGTGGCAGGTACGGCCGCCACGGTTGGTGACGATGGCGCTGGCGCGCTTCATGACCGGTTCCCAGTCCGGGTCGGTCATGTCGGACACCAGTACGTCGCCTGGCTGGACCTTGTCCATCTCGGACACGTCCTTGATGATGCGGACCTTGCCGGCGCCGATGCGCTGGCCGATGGCACGACCTTCAACCAGCACGGTGCCGGTTTCTTTCAGCAGGTAACGCTCCATGACGTTGGCCTGGGTGCGGCTCTTCACGGTTTCCGGACGGGCCTGCACGATGTACAGCTTGCCGTCGTCACCATCCTTGGCCCATTCGATGTCCATCGGGCACTGGTAGTGCTTCTCGATGATCATCGCTTGCTTGGCCAGCTCGCTGACTTCAGCGTCGGTCAGGCAGAAACGTGCGCGGTCAGCCTTGTTGACATCGACGGTCTTGACCGAACGACCGGCCTTGGCCTCGTCGCCGTAGATCATCTTGATGGCCTTGCTGCCCAGGTTGCGGCGCAGGATCGCCGGACGACCGGCGGCCAGCGTGCCTTTGTGAACGTAGAACTCATCCGGGTTCACTGCGCCTTGCACCACGGTTTCACCCAGGCCGTAGGCGCCGGTGATGAACACCACATCACGGAAGCCTGACTCGGTATCGAGGGTGAACATCACGCCGGCGGTGCCGGTTTCCGAGCGGACCATGCGCTGCACGCCGGCCGAAAGGGCGACCAGTTTGTGGTCGAAGCCCTGGTGTACGCGGTAAGAAATGGCACGGTCGTTGAACAGCGAAGCGAACACCTCTTTGGCAGCGCGAATGACGTTTTCGACACCACGGATGTTCAGGAAGGTTTCCTGCTGGCCGGCGAAGGACGCGTCCGGCAAGTCTTCGGCGGTAGCCGAAGAACGCACGGCCACGGCCATGTCAGGGTTGCCGGCGGACAGCGTGGCGAACGCGGTGCGGATTTCGGCGTTCAGCTTCTCAGGGAATTCGGCTTCCATGATCCATTGACGGATCTGGGCGCCGGTCTTGGCCAGGGCGTTCACGTCGTCGACGTCCAGGGCATCGAGCGCATCATGAATCTGCTGGTTCAGGCCGCTCAGTTCCAGGAAATCACGATATGCCTGAGCGGTCGTGGCGAAGCCACCGGGCACCGATACGCCGGCACCAGCAAGGTTGCTGATCATCTCGCCCAGGGATGCGTTCTTGCCCCCCACATGCTCTACATCATGGACGCCGAGCTTATCGAGGGAAACTACGTACTCTACCAAGGTGATCTCTCCACTAACTGTGTTGGAAAAGCTCAGAAACCGGCTGCTTAAGTGAGCATTTGCCGGCTATATGGCCTGGACCTGGAAAATAAGTGAGAATGCGGGCCAACGGTGGCCGGCAAATCGCGCCTATCATATCCAAGATTCGTCACTAGCTTAAGGCCCAAGGTGCAAATGAAACGATCTGCTTTCTTTATCTCCGATGGCACGGGCATTACCGCCGAAACCCTCGGCCAGAGCCTCCTGGCGCAGTTCGAAAACATTACCTTCAGCAAAGTCACGCGGCCGTACATCGACAACGTGGACAAAGCGCGGGCCATGGTACAACAAATCAACAAAGCCGCCGAAACCGACGGCTTTCGTCCGATTATCTTCGACACCATCGTCAATCAGGACATTCGTGAGATCCTCGCGACTTCCAATGGTTTCATGATCGACATTTTCTCGACGTTCCTGGCGCCGCTTGAACAGGAACTGACCGAGCATTCTTCCTACACCGTGGGCAAGTCCCACTCCATCGGCGCCAACACCAATTACATGGAGCGTATCGAGGCCGTTAACTTCGCCCTCGACAACGACGACGGCGCCCGCACGCACTATTACGACAAGGCCGACCTGATACTAGTGGGCGTGTCGCGATGTGGTAAGACGCCGACGTGCCTGTACATGGCGATGCAATTCGGCATCCGCGCGGCCAACTACCCGCTGACCGAAGACGACATGGAGCGCCTGCAACTGCCGTCCGCCCTGCGCGCCCACCAACACAAGCTGTTCGGCCTGACCATCGACCCGGACCGCCTCACCGCCATCCGCAACGAGCGCAAGCCCAACAGCCGTTATTCGAGCTACGCTCAGTGCGAGTTCGAAGTACGCGAGGTGGAAAACCTGTTTCGCCGCGAGAACATCCCGCACATCAATTCCACGCATTTTTCGGTGGAAGAAATCTCCGCGAAGATTCTCGTGGAGAAAGGCGTCGAGCGGCGGTTCAAGTAACTCTCGGTTGCCTGCTCCGGCCTCATCGCCAGCAGGCTGGCTCCCACATTGGTACTGCGGTGAACACAAAAACACTGTGGGAGCCAGCCTGCTGGCGATTGAACGATAACGCGCTCGCCCTAGATCACAAACAAATCCACAAACCGATTGACGGGCGTCGCCTCAAGCCGCGCCTGTTCCCTGCACAACTGAAAAATCTCTTCACTGCGCTGCCCGCTGAACCGTGTCAGCAAGTTCGCCCTGAACTTGTCCTCCAGCAACGGAATGCCTTCGACCCGGCGCCGACGATGGCCGATCGGGTACTCCACCACGACGTTCTCCGTGCTTGAACTATCCTTGAAAAACACCTGGACCGCGTTGGCAATGGAGCGCTTGTCGGCCTCCAGGTATTCACGGGTGAAACGCGGTTCCTCAACGATCACCATCTTGTCGCGCAACACATCGATGATCGGATGTGCCTTGTGGAAATCGTCTTCGTAATACTCGGCCACCAGCTTGCCGAAGGCCAACGGCACAGCGGTCATGTACTGGATGCAATGATCGCGGTCAGCGGCGTTGGCCAGCGGGCCGACCTTGGAAATGATGCGAATCGCCGATTCCTGGGTGGTGATCACGATCCTGTCGATTTCGTGCAGGCGATTGCGCACCTGCGGATGCAAGGTGACGGCTGCTTCACACGCCGTTTGCGCATGGAACTCGGCGGGGAAACTGATCTTGAACAACACGTTTTCCATCACATAACTGCCGTACGCCCGCGAGAAACTGAAGGCCCGTTTTTCCTCAGGCTTGAGCGCCAGATCGCTGTTGGTGTGGCTGAACAAAACGTCGTAAAAACCCCACTGCCTGGCACTCAGGACGCCTGGAATGCCCATCTCGCCGCGCATCGCCATGTCTGCCAGGCGTACGCCGCGACTCGACGCATCACCCGCCGCCCAGGATTTACGCGAACCGGCATTCGGCGCATGCCGGTAGGTACGCAGTGCCTGGCCGTCGGCAAAGGCGTGTGACAACGCCGACAACAACTGTTCGCGATTGGCCCCCATCAATTTGGCGGTGACCGCGGTGGAGGCGACTTTCACCAGAATGACGTGATCGAGACCGACACGGTTGAACGCGTTATCCAGGGCGATTACGCCTTGAATCTCGTGGGCCAGGATCATCGATTCAAGCACAGTGCGTACGGTCAGTGGCGCTTCGCCATTGGCCAGGCGCTTTTGTGATAAATGGTCAGCCACCGCAAGAATTCCGCCGAGGTTGTCCGACGGATGCCCCCATTCCGCCGCAAGCCAGGTGTCGTTGTAATCGAGCCAGCGCACGATGCAGCCGATATCCCACGCCGCCTTCACCGGATCGAGCCGATAACTGGTGCCCGGCACACGGGCACCGAACGGCACGACGGTGCCTTCAACCACAGGCCCCAGATGCTTGGTGCACTCGGGAAAACGCAAGGCCAGCAGACCGCAACCCAAGGTGTCGATCAGGCAGTTGCGGGCGGTATCCAGCGCTTCTTCGGATTCGATCTTGTAGTCGAGAACGTAATCGGCAATGTCCTGCAGGACCTTGTCGTACTCAGGGCGGTTGTTCAGGTCGACGTTGGCACTCATGTTCGATTCACTCTGCAAGTGGTTCGTTGATGGGACCTCGGGTCAGGGCTGACTTTTCTTTTTGTCGAAACGTGAACCTCTGTAGGAGCCAAGCTTGCTCGCGATAGCGGTGCATCAGGCAACACTGATGTTGAATGTTATGGCCTCATCGCGAGCAAGCTCGGCTCCTACAGGGTATGTGTGAGTTAGAACGAATCGCCGGGAATACGGACAAACCCTTCCATCAACACCCGCGCACTGCGGCTCATGATCGCTTTGTTCACCGTCCATTCACCGTTGACCTGGCTGGCTTCGGCGCCGACACGCAAGGTGCCCGATGGATGACCGAAGCGCACCGCGTTGCGTTCGATACCGCCCGCCGCGAGGTTAACCAGGGTGCCGGTAATCGCTGCCGCCGTGCCAATGGCGACTGCCGCCGTGCCCATCATTGCGTGGTGCAGTTTGCCCATGGACAGCGCACGCACCAACAGGTCGACATCGCCTGCCGCAATCGCTTTGCCGCTGGACGAAACATAGTCCGCCGGCTTGGCCACGAAAGCCACTTTCGGCGTGTGCTGCCGCTTGGCCGCTTCGTCGACGTTGGCGATCAGGCCCATGCGCAATGCGCCATAAGCGCGGATGGTTTCGAACATCAGCAAGGCTTTCGGATCACCGTTGATCGCGCCTTGCAGCTCGGTGCCCTTGTAGCCGATGTCTTCGGCGTTGACGAAAATCGTCGGGATGCCGGCGTTGATCATGGTCGCCTTGAACGTACCTACACCGGGTACTTCGAGGTCGTCCACCAGGTTGCCGGTAGGGAACATCGAACCGCCAGCGCCCTCTTCGTCCGCTGCCGGATCGAGGAATTCGATCTGCACTTCCGCCGCCGGAAAGGTCACGCCGTCGAGTTCGAAATCGCCGGTTTCCTGCACTTCACCATCGGTGATCGGCACATGAGCGATGATGGTCTTGCCGATGTTGGCCTGCCATACGCGAACCACGGCAACGCCGTTGTGCGGAATGCGGCTGGCATCGACCAGACCGTTGCTGACCGCGAACGAACCGACCGCTGCCGACAGGTTACCGCAGTTGCCGCTCCAGTCCACGAATGGCTTGTCGATGGAGACTTGACCGAACAGGTAGTCGACATCGTGATCAGCCTTGGTGCTTTTCGACAGGATCACGGTTTTGCTGGTGCTGGAGGTGGCGCCGCCCATGCCGTCGATTTGCTTGTCGTACGGGTCGGGGCTGCCGATCACCCGCAGCAGCAACGCATCGCGGGCCGGGCCTGGAACCTGGGCCGCTTCAGGCAAATCCTTCAGGCTGAAAAACACGCCTTTGCTGGTGCCGCCGCGCATGTAGGTCGCGGGAATCTTGATTTGCGGTGCATGAGCCATGGTGTTGCTTACTCCTTAGCTTGAAAACGGACACGGGACTCAAAGTCCCGTGTCGGTACAGCCTGTGTTAGACGGCTACTGCCGACTCTTCGAGGAAGTCCTGGGCGAAGCGTTGCAACACGCCGCCCGCCTCGTAGATCGACACTTCTTCGGCGGTGTCCAGACGGCAAGTCACCGGCACATCGACGCGCTCGCCATTCTTGCGATGGATCACCAGCGTCAGCTCGGCGCGTGGCGTGCGATCGCCAATCACGTCATAGGTTTCGCTGCCGTCGATGGCCAGGGTGTGGCGGTTGGTGCCAGGCTTGAACTCCAGCGGCAACACGCCCATGCCCACCAGATTGGTGCGGTGGATGCGCTCGAAACCTTCGGCGGCAATCGCTTCGACACCGGCCAGGCGCACGCCCTTCGCCGCCCAGTCACGGGACGAACCCTGACCGTAGTCGGCACCGGCAATGATGATCAGCGGTTGCTTGCGATCCATGTAGGTTTCAATCGCTTCCCACATGCGCATCACTTTGCCTTCCGGCTCGACGCGGGCCAGCGACCCCTGCTTGACCTTGCCGTTTTCCACAACCATTTCGTTGAACAGTTTCGGGTTGGCGAACGTGGCCCGCTGCGCGGTCAGGTGGTCGCCACGGTGCGTTGCGTAAGAGTTGAAGTCCTCCTCCGGCAGGCCCATTTTTGCCAGGTATTCGCCGGCGGCGCTGTCGAGCATGATGGCGTTGGAAGGCGACAGGTGATCGGTGGTGATGTTGTCTGGCAGCACCGCCAGCGGACGCATGCCCTTGAGCGGACGCGCGCCGGCCAGTGCGCCTTCCCAGTACGGCGGACGACGGATGTAGGTGCTCATTTCGCGCCACTCGTACAACGGCGCGACTTTCGGGCCGGTGTCTTCGTGGATGGCGAACATCGGGATGTAGACCTGACGGAACTGTTCCGGCTTCACCGAGGCTTTCACCACGGCGTCGATTTCTTCGTCGCTCGGCCAGATATCCTTGAGGCGGATTTCCTTGCCGTCGACCACGCCCAGCACGTCCTTCTCGATGTCGAAACGGATGGTGCCGGCAATCGCATACGCAACCACCAACGGCGGCGAAGCGAGAAATGCCTGCTTGGCGTACGGGTGAATCCGACCGTCGAAGTTACGGTTGCCGGACAACACTGCCGTGGCGTACAGATCGCGATCGATGATCTCTTGCTGGATCACCGGGTCCAGTGCACCGGACATACCGTTGCAGGTGGTGCAAGCGAAGGCCACGACGCCAAACCCGAGTTGTTCCAGCTCCTCGGTCAGGCCGGCTTCGTCGAGGTACAGGGCCACGGTTTTCGAACCCGGCGCCAGGGACGACTTGACCCATGGCTTGCGGGTCAAGCCGAGCTTGTTGGCGTTGCGCGCCAGCAGGCCAGCGGCGATCACGTTGCGCGGGTTACTGGTGTTGGTGCAGCTGGTGATGGCGGCGATGATCACCGCGCCGTCCGGCATCTGGCCTGGCACATCCTCCCATTTACCGGAGATGCCTTTGGCGGCCAGGTCCGACACCGCCACCCGGGCGTGCGGGTTGCTCGGGCCGGCCATGTTGCGCACCACTGAAGACAGATCGAAAGTCAGGCCGCGCTCATATTGCGCGCCTTTGAGGCTGTCGGCCCACAGGCCGGTGGTCTTGGCGTAGTTCTCGACCAACTGCACCTGCTCGTCTTCACGACCGGTGAGCTTGAGGTAGTCGATGGTCTGCTGGTCGATGTAGAACATCGCCGCCGTGGCGCCGTACTCCGGGGCCATGTTGGAGATGGTCGCGCGGTCGCCGAGGGTCAGCGCGGAAGCGCCTTCACCGAAGAACTCCAGCCAGGCACCGACCACTTTTTGCTTGCGCAGGAACTCGGTCAGCGCCAGCACCATATCGGTAGCGGTGATGCCCGGATGCAGTTTGCCCGTGAGTTCGACGCCAACGCTTTCCGGCAGGCGCATCCACGACGCGCGGCCGAGCATCACGCTCTCGGCTTCGAGGCCACCGACACCGATGGCGATCACGCCCAGCGCATCGACATGCGGGGTGTGGCTGTCAGTGCCGACGCAGGTATCAGGGAACGCAACGCCGTCACGCACCTGGATCACCGGAGACATTTTCTCCAGGTTGATCTGGTGCATGATGCCGTTGCCCGGCGGGATCACGTCGACGTTCTTGAACGCCTTCTTGGTCCAGTTGATGAAGTGGAAACGGTCTTCGTTGCGACGGTCTTCGATGGCGCGGTTCTTCTCGAACGCCTCTGGATCGAAGCCACCACGTTCGACGGCCAGGGAGTGGTCGACGATCAGTTGCGTCGGCACCACCGGATTGACTTGCGCCGGGTCGCCGCCTTGCAGGGCGATGGCGTCACGCAGGCCGGCGAGGTCGACCAGGGCGGTCTGGCCGAGGATGTCGTGGCACACCACACGGGCCGGGAACCACGGGAAATCGAGGTCGCGCTTGCGTTCGATGAATTGCTTGAGCGATTCGGTGAGCGTGGCCGGATCGCAGCGACGCACAAGGTTTTCCGCCAGCACTCGAGAGGTGTAAGGCAGGGTGTCGTAGGCGCCGGGAGCAATGGCCTCGACTGCCGCGCGGACGTCGAAGTAATCCAGTTTGCTGCCGGGCAGCGATTTGCGGAATTTCGTGTTCATCGTCAGGACTCGGTCACGGTAAATACAAAGGGTGGGGCTGGCGCCGGATTCGAAATCAACACAATCCACTGTGGGAGCGGGCTTGCCCGCGATTGCGGTGGGTCAGCCGACACATGTGTCGAATGTGACTCCGTCATCGCGGGCAAGCCCGCTCCCACAGGGATCTACGCTGTATCCAGATCCCTGCAACAGCCTCCACCATTCAGCGTTGTTCGATTGGCACGAACTTGCGCTGTTCGACGCCGGTGTACTCGGCGCTCGGGCGGATGATGCGGTTGTTGGCGCGTTGTTCGTACACGTGGGCCGCCCAGCCGGTCAGGCGCGAGCAGACGAAAATCGGTGTGAACAACTTGGTCGGAATGCCCATGAAGTGGTACGCCGAGGCATGGTAGAAGTCGGCGTTCGGGAACAGCTTCTTCTGTTCCCACATGGTGGCGTCGATGGCCTCGGACACCGGGAACAACACCTTGTCGCCCACTTCGTCGGCGAGTTTTTTCGACCAGCCCTTGATCACCTCGTTGCGCGGATCGTTGTCCTTATAGATCGCGTGACCGAAGCCCATGATCTTGTCCTTGCGCGCCAGCATGCCGAGGGTGCCCTCGACCGCCTCTTCCGGCGACGAGAAGCGCTCGATCATTTCCATCGCCGCTTCGTTGGCACCGCCGTGCAGCGGGCCGCGTAGCGAACCGATGGCCGCGGTAATGCACGAATACAGGTCCGACAAGGTGGAGGCGCAAACCCGTGCGGTGAAGGTCGAGGCGTTGAACTCGTGCTCGGCGTAGAGGATCAGCGAAACGTTCATCACCTTGACGTGCAGCTCGCTTGGCTTCTTGCCGTGCAGCAGGTGCAGGAAGTGGCCGCCGATGGACTGTTCGTCGCTCACGCAATCGATGCGCTTGCCTTCGTGGCTGAAGCGATACCAGTAGGTCATGATCGCCGGGAATGCCGCCAGCAGTCGGTCGGTCTTGTCGTGTTGCTCGGAGAAATTGTTCTCCGGCTCGAGGTTGCCCAGGAACGAGCAACCGGTACGCATCACGTCCATCGGGTGGGCGTCGGCGGGGATGCGCTCGAGCACTTCTTTCAGCGCTTGCGGCAGGTCGCGCAGCTTGCTCAGCTTGGCGATGTAGGCGCTCAGCTGCGCCTTAGTCGGCAGTTCGCCGTACAGCAGCAGGTAAGCGACTTCTTCGAACTGTGCGTCAGCCGCCAGTTCACGAACGTCATAACCACGATAGGTCAGACCGGCACCCGACTGGCCCACGGTGGACAGTGCGGTTTGCCCGGCAACCTGGCCACGGAGCCCGGCGCCACTGAGTACTTTTGCTTCGGCCATTTCTGTCTCCAATATTCTTGAATTTGTCAGAGAAAACTTATCTCGCTTCCTGTAGTAGCGAGCCTGCTCGCGATGCGGGGTATCAGGCTTCCCGCGTCAACATTGGCGTCCATCGCGAGCAAGCTTCGCTCCTACAGGGCGTTCTTTACTTCTTCGCCGCAAACAACGCATCGAGCTTCTGCTCGAAGGTGTGGTAGTCGATGCGATCGTAAAGCTCCATGCGAGTCTGCATGGTGTCGATGACGTTCTGTTGCGTGCCGTCGCGGCGGATCGCGGTGTAGACGTTTTCTGCCGCCTTGTTCATGGCACGGAAAGCCGACAGCGGGTACAGCACCAGCGAAACGTCGGCAGCGGCCAGTTGTTCGGTGGTGTACAGCGGTGTCGCGCCGAATTCGGTGATGTTGGCCAGGATCGGTGCTTTCACGCGGTTGGCGAACAACTTGTACATCTCAAGTTCAGTGATGGCTTCCGGGAAGACCATGTCGGCACCGGCCTCGATGCACGCGGCGGCGCGATCCAGGGCAGACTCCAGGCCTTCCACCGCCAGGGCGTCGGTTCGGGCCATGATCACAAAGCTGTCATCGGTGCGGGCATCGACGGCGGCTTTGATACGGTCAACCATTTCCTGCTGGCTCACGATCTCTTTATTAGGACGGTGACCACAACGCTTGGCGCCGACCTGGTCTTCGATGTGAATCGCCGCCGCGCCGAACTTGATCATCGACTTCACGGTACGGGCAACGTTGAAGGCCGAGGAACCGAAACCGGTGTCCACGTCCACCAGCAGCGGCAAGTCGCAGACATCCGTGATGCGGCGCACGTCGGTCAGCACGTCATCCAGGCCGGTGATGCCCAGGTCCGGAACACCGAGGGAGCCAGCAGCCACCCCGCCACCGGAGAGGTAGATCGCCTTGAAACCGGCGCGCTTGGCCAGCAACGCGTGGTTGGCATTGATGGCGCCGACCACTTGCAATGGATGCTCGCTGGCGACCGCATCGCGGAAACGCTGGCCTGGAGTGCTCTTGTTGGAACTCATGACTCACCTCGTTTGGCTGTCGGGTTAACGCCGTCCTGGTAATGACGGGCGATGTTGCGTTTGGAGGCGCCGATGTGGCGGCGCATCAACAACTCGGCCAGCTCACCGTCACGGTCGGCGATGGCATCGAGAATTCGGTGGTGTTCGGCAAAAGCCTGGTGCGGGCGATTGGGCGTGGTGGAAAACTGGATGCGGTACATACGCACCAGTTGATACAGCTCGCCGCAAAGCATTTGCGTCAAGGTGCGGTTGCCGCTGCCCTGGATGATCCGGTAGTGGAAGTCGAAATCGCCTTCCTGCTGGTAGTAACCGCGGCCGGCCTGGAATGCCTCATCGCGCTCGTGGGTTTCGAGGACGCGACGCAGCTCGTCGATTTCTTCGACGCTCATGCGCTCGGCCGCCAGACGACAGGCCATGCCTTCGAGGGACTCGCGAATTTCGTAGAGTTCGATCAACTCGGCATGGTTGAGCGACACCACCCGTGCGCCGACGTGCGGCACGCGCACCAGCAGGCGCTGGCCTTCCAGGCGGTGGATGGCCTCGCGCAGCGGGCCTCGGCTGATGCCATAGGTACGGGCCAGCTCCGGCTCGGAGATTTTGCTGCCCGGAGCGATTTCGCCCTTGACGATGGCCGCCTGGATACGGCGGAAGACGTTCTCGGAAAGCGTCTCCGAATCGTCTTGGGTAGAAACCGGGGGATCGAGTTGATCCAACATATTGTCGACACCTTGAAAGCCAATGCCGCAAAAACTAACGAATACGCAGGGCTTAGTCAAAGGATAAATAGATATTGTCGACAATCGTCTAATAACCGCTTTGTTTTATGTTCGTTCCTGCGCTCTGCGCAGGAACGCCGCCTGGAACGCTCCACGTTCCCCAGCGACGCCGGGCTCGAGTCCTGATGCGGAGCGTCACTGGATGCGTTTCCACGCAGAGCGTCGGAACGACCAACAATGCGGCGCCCTCTGTTTATAGCCACCGGCCAGCGCTGGCGCCAACAAACCACCGTGCTAGAATGCCGCCCGCATTTGTTTGTCACATCTGCACGGTCTGTCATAAAACACTGATAGGCATACGAAGGAGCTTGCGCAGCAATGCCAGGGTCTTGAATCGAAGTACGGCCCGCTGCGCACCAGGATTTATGAGACTCAAGCCCTTTTCCACCTTCCTTTTTATTCTTTGCCTGCCGGGTTTTGCCGCGGCGGGGGAAAAGACTGTGTACGGCCTCAATGAATACGCTTCCCTGGGCGGTATCGACCTGGAAGTGGCCGCCAAACTCGACACCGGGGCGAAGACCGCCTCCCTGAGTGCCCGCGACATCAAGCGCTTCAAGCGCAATGGCGAATCCTGGGTGCGCTTCTACCTGGCCATCGATGCCGCTCATTCACACCCGATCGAACGACCGCTGGCCCGTGTCAGCAAGATCAAGCGCCGAGCCGGTGACTACGATCCTGAAGAAGGCAAGAAGTACACCGCCCGTCCGGTGATCGAGCTGGATATCTGCATGGGCTCGGCTTTACGCAGTATCGAAGTGAACCTAACGGACCGAAGTGCCTTCCAATACCCGCTCCTGATCGGCTCCGAAGCGCTCAAACGCTTTGATGCGCTGGTCGACCCCAGTCTTAAATACGCTGCCGGCAAACCCGCCTGCGCTACCGACGCTCATACCGCAGAGTAATTCCAATGCGCTCTCTTACCCTTCATCTGAAAATGTTGATCGCCATCCTGGTGGTGCTGGGCATTTCAGTTACGGCCTATCAGATCTTCGTGCTCGGCATTCCCGTCACCGAGGACGCCACCGACGACTTGTGGAACATCGACGCCAAGGTCGAGTTCGTCGCCAGTGCCAAAGACCCGGTCAAGATCCAGATGTTCGTGCCGCCGCTGAGCCGTGACTATGTCAGCCTCAACGAGAGCTTCATCTCCAACAACTACGGCGTGGCCGTGAACCGCGTTGACGGCAACCGCAAGGTGACCTGGTCGGCGCGCCGGGCCAAGGGCAACCAGACGCTGTATTACCGCTTGGTGCTGACCAAGCGCTACACCGCTGAAAAAGCCAAGATCAAAGGCCCGACCTTCCGCGACAGCATCGCCATCGAAGGCCCTGAAAAAATCGCTGCCGAAGCCTTGCTCGCGCCGATCCGCCAGCATTCGGCCGACGTCGAGACCTTCATCAGCGAAGCCATCAAGCGGGTCAACAACAGCAACGACGACAACGCCAAGATGCTCCTGGCTGGCGATCCGACCCCGGCGCACAAGGCGAAGATCGTCGAACTGCTGTTGTCCATCGCCCACGTCCCGGTGGAAAAGGTCCACACCGTCCGTCTGGTGGCCGACCAACCACAGACACCGGAACTCTGGTTGCGCAGCTTCAACGGCACCGACTGGCTGTATTTCAACCCGGAGACCGGCGAACAGGGTCTGCCGACCGACCGCCTGCTGTGGTGGACCGGCGATGAAAACCTGATCACCGTCGATGGCGGCAAGAAAGCCACTGTCACTTTCAGCATGAACAACAGCGAAATGAACGCCATTCGCCTGGCCAAGCTGACGGATGAAAACACCGACGCCAACTTCCTCGAATACTCGCTGTACGGCCTGCCGCTGCAAACCCAGCAGACGTTCATGATCATGGTGATGATCCCGATTGGCGTGCTGGTGATCCTGGTCCTGCGCAACCTGATCGGCATCCAGACACTGGGCACGTTCACGCCGGTGCTGATTGCCCTGGCCTTCCGCGAAACCCAGCTCGGCTTCGGCATCGTGCTGTTTACCATCATCACGGCGTTGGGGCTGTCGCTGCGCTCCTACCTCGAACACCTCAAGCTGCAAATGCTGCCAAGGCTTTCGGTAGTGCTGACCTTTGTCGTGGTGTTGATCGCAGCCATCAGTTTGTTCAGCCACAAACTCGGTCTGGAACGCGGGCTTTCGGTTGCACTGTTCCCGATGGTGATTCTGACCATGACCATCGAACGCCTATCGATCACCTGGGAAGAGCGCGGCGGTGGCCATGCCATGAAAGTGGCGATCGGCACCCTGTTCGCCGCCTCCCTGGCGCACCTGATCATGAGCGTGCCGGAGCTGGTGTACTTCGTGTTCACCTTCCCGGCGGTCCTGCTGATTCTGGTGGGCTTCATGCTGGCGATGGGTCGCTATCGCGGTTATCGCCTGACCGAACTGGTGCGTTTCAAGGCTTTCCTGAAAAAGGCTGACGCTTGATGTTCGGCTTCTGGAAAACCTGGAAGGCCCTGGAAGCCCGGGGCATCATGGGCATCAATCGGCGTAACGCCGACTATGTGCTCAAGTACAACAAGCGCAGCCTGTACCCGATCGTCGATGACAAGATCATCACCAAGGAGCGCGCCACCGCCGCCGGCATCCATGTGCCGGAACTGTATGGCGTGATCTCCACGGAGAAGGAAATCGACAAGCTCGGCGAGATCATCGGTGGGCGCAACGACTTCGTGATCAAACCGGCCCAGGGTGCCGGCGGCGATGGCATCATCGTGGTAGCCGACCGTTTCGAGGGCCGCTATCGCACGGTGTCAGGCAAGATCGTCGCCCACGAAGAGCTTGAGCACCATATCTCCAGCATCCTCACCGGCCTGTATTCGCTGGGCGGCCACCGTGACCGGGCGCTGATCGAATATCGAGTGATCCCGGACCAGATTTTCAAGAGCATCAGCTACGAAGGCGTGCCGGATATCCGCATTATCGTGCTGATGGGTTACCCGGTGATGGCCATGCTGCGCCTGCCGACCCGTCAGTCCGGCGGCAAGGCCAACCTGCACCAGGGTGCCATCGGCGTCGGCGTCGACCTCGCCACCGGCTTGACCCTGCGCGGCACCTGGCTGAACAACATCATCGCCAAGCACCCGGACACCACCAACGCGGTGGATGGCGTGCAACTGCCCTACTGGGACGGTTTCATGAAGCTCGCCGCCGGTTGCTATGAATTGTGTGGGCTGGGTTACATCGGTGTCGACATGGTGCTGGACCAGGAAAAAGGCCCGCTGATTCTGGAGCTCAATGCCCGGCCGGGCCTGAACATTCAGATTGCCAACGATTGCGGACTGACGCTGCGTACCCATGCCGTCGAGGCACGACTGGAAGAGTTGAAGGCCCGCGGCGCGACTGAAACCGTCGAAGAGCGGGTGGCGTACGTGCAGGAGATGTTTGGGCATATTCCGCCGGTCGAGGGCTGATCCTGATCTGATCGTTCCCACGCTCTGCGTGGGAATGCCTCAATGGACGCTCTGCGTCCGCTTTGGGACGCGGAGCGTCCCGGGCTGCATTCCCACGCAGAGCGTGGGAACGATCGACGAAAGCACTCAACCTGCCAATCCCCGACATCCCTCTAGGAGCAAATCCCCGAGGGGACTACAATCGCCACCCCGCCTCGATGGCTGATCCAACCCGCCCATGCTGACCTGCTCCGTACACCCGCTGCCCTATCGCGCCAACCCCGCCGAGTACTTCGCGGCCATTCGTCATGCCCCTGGCGCCGTGCTGCTCGACAGCGGCCGCCCCAACGCCGACCGTGGCCGCTTCGACTTGCTCAGCGCCTGGCCGCTGGAACAACTCACGGTTTCGCCTGACGAAAATGGCGGCGATTTCCTGCAACGCCTTCGCGACAATCTGACACGACTGGGTGAAGCACAGGTTCCCCATGAGCTGCCGTTCGCCGGTGGCCTGATCGGCTACCTCAGCTATGACTTCGGCCGCCATCTGGAGAATCTCCCCAGCCAGGCGCAGGACGACCTGCAATTGCCGGACGCGCGTTTCGGTTTATACGACTGGGCGCTGATCAGCGATCACCAGCAGATGACCAGCCAGCTGGTGTTCCACCCGACATTGGCCGACAGCGAACGTCAGCGCCTGATCCAGCTGTTCAGCCACCCCGCCGGCGAAACAGTCCTGCCATTCAAATTGCAATCGCCGATGAATGCCGATCTGAGTGCCGATCAGTATCGCCAGGCCATCGAGCGTATTGAGCAATACATCCAGGCCGGCGACTGCTATCAGGTCAACTTCGCCCAGCGTTTTCGCGCGCCTTGCGCGGGTGATCCATGGGCGGCCTATAACGCATTGCGGCTGGCGTGCCCGACACCGTTTTCCGGGTTCCAGAGCCTGCCCGACGGCGGCGCCGTGCTCAGCCTGTCACCGGAGCGGTTCGTCAAAGTCAGCAAGGGCCATGTCGAAACCCGCCCGATCAAAGGCACACGCCCGCGCGGCCTGACGCCTGTCGAAGATGCGGCAAACGCTGCCGAACTGCTGGCCAGCCCCAAGGACCGCGCAGAGAACCTGATGATCGTCGATTTGCTGCGCAACGACCTGGGCCGCACCTGCCGCACCGGTTCGGTCTCGGTGCCGGAACTGTTCAGCCTGGAAAGCTACCCGAACGTGCATCACCTGGTGAGCAGCGTGACCGGAGAATTGGCGGATGATCGCGATGCGCTGGACCTGATCGCCGGCAGCTTCCCTGGTGGTTCGATTACCGGCGCGCCGAAAATCCGCGCGATGCAGATCATCGATGAGCTGGAGCCCACCCGGCGCGGGCTGTATTGCGGTTCTTTGCTGTACCTGGACGTGCGCGGCGAAATGGACAGTTCCATCGCCATTCGCAGCCTGTTGGTCAAGGATGGGCAGGTGTGTTGCTGGGGCGGTGGCGGAATCGTCGCGGACTCCGAGTGGCAGGCCGAGTATCAGGAATCGATCACCAAGGTGAAGGTCCTGCTCGATACCCTGCAGAACCTATAGCCTTTAGTGGCGAGGGAGCTTGCTCCCGCTGGGGTGCGAAGCATCCCCAAACCAGACACCGCCTACAGTCAGATAGAAGGCATGACCGGGTTGCGATTGCTGCGCAGCCGAGCGGGAGCAAGCTCCCTCGCCACAGGTGATGTTTACAAACTCAAGGTACGGTTGGAAGCCTTGATGAACTCCTGCTTCAGTTCCTCAAACGTATGCACCGCCGGGAACTGCGGGAACTCTGCAATGACGTTATCCGGCGCGTGGAACAGAATCCCCGCATCCGCTTCGCCCAGCATCGTGGTGTCGTTGTAGGAATCCCCCGCCGCAATCACTCGGTAGTAAAGGCTCTTGAACGCCAGGACTGACTGACGCTTGGGATCTTTCTGACGCAACTGATAGCTCGTCACCCGCCCACTGTCATCGGTGATCAGACGATGGCAGAGCAAGGTCGGAAAGCCCAACTGACGCATCAGCGGCTGGGAGAATTCGTAGAAGGTGTCCGACAGGATCACCACCTGAAAGCGTTCGCGCAGCCAATCGACGAACTCGATGGCGCCGTCCAGCGGCTTGAGGGTGGCGATCACTTCCTGAATATCCGAAAGCTTCAGGCCGTGCTCGTCGAGAATCCGCAGGCGCTGTTTCATCAGCACGTCATAGTCGGGAATGTCCCGAGTGGTGGCCCTGAGGGATTCGATCCCGGTTTTTTCGGCGAAGGCGATCCAGATTTCCGGAACCAGCACACCTTCAAGATCCAGACAGGCAATTTCCACAAGACACTCCCATTTGTATTGTTTATTGGTCGAGCGAGCTAAAAGACTGCCGAACTCTAGCGATTCCGCCCCCACCGCGCAACGCAGAGGACGCCCCGACCGACGCCGCTTTTTGTTACCATCGGCCCCATATAGAGCGCCCAGCGCCACCGACCTGTAGGAAGCCGCCCTGATGAGCCCAACGTTCGACGTCGTGGAACTCGCCACGACCTATGCCAACAAATCCGCCCAGGACATCCTGAAACTCGCGTTCGCCGAGTTCGGCGATGACTTGTGGATATCTTTCAGCGGTGCCGAGGATGTGGTGCTGGTGGACATGGCCTGGAAGCTGAACAAGAACGTCAAGGTGTTCAGCCTCGACACCGGCCGCCTGCATCCCGAGACGTACCGTTTCATCGATCAGGTGCGCGAGCACTACAAGATCGACATCGAACTGATGTCACCGGACTACACCAGGCTCGAACCGTTCGTGAAAGAAAAAGGCCTGTTCAGTTTCTACAAGGACGGTCATGGCGAATGCTGCGGCATCCGCAAGATCGAGCCGCTGCGACGCAAACTCTCCGGCGTGAAAGCCTGGGCCACCGGCCAGCGTCGCGACCAGAGCCCCGGTACCCGCAGCGCTGTTGCGGTGATGGAGATCGACACCGCGTTCTCCACCCCGGAACGCACCTTGTACAAATTCAACCCGCTGGCACAGATGTCCAGCGAAGAAATCTGGGGTTACATCCGCATGCTGGAATTGCCCTACAACAGCCTGCATGAACGCGGCTTCATCAGTATCGGCTGCGAGCCCTGCACTCGTCCGGTGCTGCCGAACCAGCACGAGCGCGAAGGCCGCTGGTGGTGGGAAGAAGCCACCCAGAAAGAATGCGGGCTGCATGCCGGCAACATCATCAGCAAATCCAACACATAAACCACTGTAGGAGCGAGCCTGCTCCGGGCGGCGTTCCGACGATGGTCGTCAACGATAACGCTGGGTGACTGATACCCCGATGCGTTCTCGGGTTCATCGCGAGCAGGCTCGCTCCTACAGGACGCATGACCCTCTCAACAAATGTGTACACACGAATGTCACCATCGGTGCCATTTATGTGTGCACTTTTCTTTTAAACGCCCCCTAAAGTTACATTTCTGCTGGTGCATGACGGCGTCAGCCCTGCGCAGAAATTCCCTTCCTGAAATAAATACCTGTTCAAACGGTCAATTTATATCGACGATATTTCAGTGACTTGGCGAAAAGCCATAACAAAACGAAATGAACAACGGAGTTCATAGAACGTAAGGCTGGCATGGATCTCGCTTAAGTGCATGCATGTTTTGTATACAATGCATTCAAAACATACACACACTTTAGATCCGCAAGCCTGAAACGCCCTATCCCGTACAGGCTGCAGATGCCCCGTAACCAATGATATTCGCTACACCGCGACGAAGATTTGTCGAGCCATGCGCTCATGCACAGTCATCGCGGCGTCGAGCATCAGGAGCCTGCCGGAATGCCTACAAGTCTTTCAAACAACAAACTTGCGCTGGATCTGCCCTCCTCCCACACCCCACCAACCGCTGTCGATCAGTTCCTTGATTCCTATGTGGTGCTCAGTCCTCGCCTGCACAACAAAGACCTCGCGCCGACCAAAGCCGAAGGCCGGCGCTGGGGTCGCTACAGCATCTTCGCGTTGTGGACCAACGACGTGCACAACATCGCCAACTATTCGTTTGCTATCGGTCTTTATGCGTTAGGCCTTGGCGCTTGGCAGATTCTCCTGTCCCTGGGGATCGGCGCAGCGCTGGTGTATTTCTTCATGAACCTGTCTGGCTACATGGGCCAGAAAACCGGTGTGCCGTTTCCGGTCATCAGCCGGATCAGCTTCGGCATACACGGGGCGCAAATTCCTGCGTTGATCCGCGCGGTCATCGCCATCGCCTGGTTCGGCATTCAGACGTACCTGGCCTCGGTGGTCTTTCGCGTCTTGCTGACGGCGATCCACCCCGGCTTCGCCGAGTATGACCACGACTCGATCCTCGGGCTGTCGACCCTGGGCTGGGTCTGCTTCGTGGCGATCTGGTTCGTGCAGCTGGCGATCCTCGCCTACGGCATGGAAATGGTGCGGCGCTATGAGGCGTTTGCCGGACCGGTGATTCTGCTGACCGTCGCCGCCCTCGCCGGCTGGATGTATTTCCAGGCCGACGCAACCATCGCCTGGTCAATTCGCGAACCGCTGAGCGGTGGCGAGATGTGGCGCAACATCTTTGCCGGTGGTGCGCTGTGGCTGGCGATCTACGGCACGCTGATCCTGAACTTCTGCGACTTCGCCCGTTCATCGCCGTGTCGCAAAACCATCAAGGTCGGAAATTTCTGGGGCCTGCCGGTCAATATTCTGGTGTTCGCCGCCATTACTGTCCTGCTGTGCGGCGCTCAATTTCAGATCAATGGCCACATCATTGAAAGTCCTACAGAGATTATCGCCTCGATCCCCAACACGTTCTTCCTGGTCCTCGGCTGCCTGGCATTCCTGATCGTCACCGTGGCGGTGAATATCATGGCCAACTTCGTTGCCCCGGCGTTCGTGCTCAGTAATCTGGCGCCGAAGTACCTGACGTTCCGTCGTGCCGGCCTCATCAGCGCGGCCATCGCCGTGCTGATCCTGCCGTGGAACCTCTATAACAGCCCGCTGGTGATCGTGTACTTCCTCTCTGGCCTCGGCGCCCTGCTGGGTCCGCTGTACGGCGTGATCATGGTCGACTACTGGCTGCTACGAAAAGGCCGGATCAACGTGCCGCAGTTGTACAGCGAGGACCCGAACGGCGCTTATTACTACAGCCGTGGGGTCAATTTGCGCGCCGTGGCGGCGTTTATTCCCGCAGCGTTGATCGCCATCGTCCTGGCACTGGTACCGGGCTTTCATTTGGTGTCGCCATTCTCCTGGCTGATCGGCGCTGCGATTGCAGGGTTGCTTTACCTGATCATCGCCAAACGCCAACCGCACTACGCCGACATCAGCGGCGAAGCCATCGCGGTCGACAACGCCAGCCACTGACTCCATCGCGGCCTGCCAGCGTCGGGCCGCGAAACCACCCGCTATAAGGAGCTCCCATGCGAATTCTCGTGGTCAACGTCAACACCACCGAATCCATCACCCAGGCCATCGCCCGCTCTGCCCAGGCGGTGGCCGCGCCCGGCACGGAAATCGTTGGCTTGACACCCTTCTTCGGTGCCGACTCCATCGAAGGCAATTTCGAAAGCTACCTGGCCGCCATCGCCGTCATGGACCGGGTGATGTCCTACGATCAGCCATTCGATGCCGTGATCCAGGCCGGATACGGCGAACACGGTCGCGAAGGCTTGCAGGAGCTGCTCAACGTCCCGGTGGTGGACATCACCGATGCCGCGGCGAGTACCGCGATGTTTCTCGGTCATGCGTACTCGGTGGTGACCACCCTCGATCGCACGGTGCCGCTGATCGAGGATCGCCTGAAACTCTCGGGTCTCTGGGATCGCTGCGCGTCGGTGCGGGCCAGCGGGTTGGCGGTGCTGGAACTGGAGCACGAGCCGCAACGCGCACTGGAGGCCATCGTGCATCAAGCGGAGTTGGCAGTGACTCAGGACAAAGCGGAAGTCATCTGCCTGGGCTGCGGCGGCATGGCCGGGCTCGACGAGCAGATTCGCCAGCGTACCGGGGTGCCGGTGGTGGATGGCGTAACGGCGGCGGTGACCATTGCCGAGTCGTTGGTGCGTTTGCGGTTGTCGACGTCAAAAGTGCGCACGTATGCGACGCCACGACCGAAGAACATCATTGGCTGGGCGCAGAAGTTCATGCGCTAGATCGCGTTATCGTTCATCGCCGACAAGCCCGGCTCCCACTGGATCTGTGGGAGCATGGCTTGCCCGCGATGGCAGCACCTCGGTATTGTGCCTGACTGAAACCGCACTGAACCACATTCCCCCCCCTGCGTACTGCCCTGACAGCATCCTCGCCAAAACGAAGCCATCGCACCCGGCCATTCCGTGACCTGTCGGTACCAGGCATGAACGCTGAACCCTCGCGTGTCGATATCAGGCCAGGAGGCGACGCGGACAGGCAACTGAATCGTCGGACAAGCCGGGTAAGGTGACGCGTCTTTTCATCTCAAAAACCACATCACGATGATGGGTTTGATAAGAACAGCAGCGTTTGAACGGTGCCGCTTTGAATGGGTGCACAGCAGTCGACGAATGATGGTTCGTCGCTGTTATCAACACGCTTAAATGTCGATCAGCAGAGAAAAATAAACCAATGATTAGCCCGAGCTCAAAGGATTCCAATGGCCAATTGGCGCAGGGCTTCAAGCCTCGTCACGTAACAATGCTATCCATCGCCGGGATTATCGGCGCCGGTTTATTCGTTGGCTCAGGACACGCTATTGCAGCGGCTGGCCCGGCAGTCCTGCTGGCCTATCTGTTCTCCGGTCTGCTCGTCGTTCTGGTCATGCGCATGCTCGGCGAAATGGCGGTAGCCAACCCGGACACAGGCTCGTTCTCCACTTATGCCGACCAAGCGATAGGTCGCTGGGCTGGCTTCACTATCGGCTGGCTGTATTGGTGGTTCTGGGTGCTGGTGATCCCTATCGAAGCGTTGGCCGCAGGCCACGTGTTGAACCAGTGGTTCCCTCAGATTGATTCCTGGTTGTTCGCTTTGGTGTCGATCATTGCTTTAGTGATTACCAATCTGTTCAGTGTTTCCAAATACGGCGAATTCGAATTCTGGTTTGCCATGGCCAAGGTGGTGGCGATCATTGGTTTCATCGGCGTGGGTTTCGCCGTGTTGATGGGTTGGGTTCCCGACCGAGAGGTCAGCGGCTTGAGCGGCCTGATGGCCGAACACGGCGGGTTTGCCCCTAACGGCCTGTCGGCGGTGGTAGGTGCCTTCATCACGATCATGTTCAGTTTCATTGGGACCGAGGCGGTCACCATCGCTGCCGCCGAATCCAATAATCCGGCGCAGAACATTGCCAAGGCCACGCGTTCGGTGATCTGGCGCATCGGGGTGTTTTACCTGCTATCGATTTTCGTCGTCATCTCCGTGGTGCCCTGGAACGATCCACTGCTCGCCCAGGTAGGTTCCTACCAGCGCGCACTGGAAATCATGAACATTCCCCACGCCAAGTTCATGGTGGACGTGGTGGTCCTGATCGCCGTAGCCAGTTGCATGAACTCCTCGATCTACATTGCTTCGCGCATGCTGTATTCGCTGGGCCGCCGTGGAGACGCGCCGAAAGCGCTGAAGGCAACCTCCTCGGAAGGCGTGCCGCGTGCAGCAGTCATTGCCAGCACCCTGCTGGGCGCGTTGATCACTGTGTGGAGCTACTTCATGCCCGCCGGGCTGTTCAACTTTCTGCTCGCCAGCTCCGGTGCGATTGCCTTGCTGGTGTACCTGGCCATTGCGGTGTCGCAGCTGCGCATGCGCCGAATGTTGCGTCGGCAGAACATCGAGCTGACCTTTCGCATGTGGCTGTTTCCATGGCTGACCTGGCTGGTCATTGTGTTCATCTGCGCAGCGCTGGCCGTCATGATGATCACCCCGGAGCACCGCACCGAAGTCAGTTCAACCATCGGACTGGCGTTGGCGATTTCCCTTATCGGCCTGTTGACGTCGCGTCACCCCGCCCAGGCTGCGAGCGTGACCTCGGTGGGATAAACCACAAAGGTACACGCGTAAATGGTAATACCGCCCACGCCAAGCGTGGCGGTATTACTCGTTCCAGCCGCTCAGACCGCAACCGATCCCTGCCAGGAAATGCCCCCGATGTCATCGAAGCCCACCGTGCCCGACGGTACGACTCAATCCGTCGGTTTTCTGCTGCTGGATCAATTCACCCTGATTTCCTTGGCATCCGCGGTCGAGCCATTGCGCATGGCCAATCAGTTGTCGGGGCGAGAGCTGTATCGCTGGCATACATTCAGCTCCGATGGAGCGCCTGTCTGGGCCAGTGACGGTGTGTCGATCACGCCGGATGCTTCATGGAACAATCCCTGCGTCGCGGACACGGTCATCGTGTGCGGTGGTATCGGCATCCAAAGCGTGATTACCCGCGAACACGTTACCTGGCTGCAAGCCTTGGCACGTCAATCCAGACGATTAGGTGGCGTGTGCACCGGAAGCTGGGCACTCGCAAAAGCCGGGCTTCTCGACGGCTACGAGTGCAGCGTGCATTGGGAATTTCTGGCCGCCATGCAGGAGGCTTTTCCACGCGTGAGCATCAGTGCAAGTCTCTTCACCCTGGACCGAAACCGGCTCACTAGCTCCGGGGGAACAGCGCCACTCGACATGATGCTGCACCTGATCGGTCGCGATCATGGTCGTGAATTGTCTGCAGCCATTTCCGAGATGTTTGTTTACGAGCGGATACGCGACGAACAGGACCACCAGCGCGTTCCGCTCAGGCATGTGCTGGGCACTCATCAACCCAAGCTGCAGGAGATCGTAGCGTTGATGGAAGCCAATCTCGAAGAGCCGATCGAGCTGGATAATCTTGCAGAATATGTGGCTTTATCACGTCGACAGCTGGAGCGGCTATTTCAGAAATACCTGCACTGTACGCCGTCACGCTACTACCTGAGGTTACGTCTTGTTCGGGCGCGGCAACTGCTCAAGCAAACATCGATGTCGATCATTGAGTTGGCGTATGTCTGCGGTTTCGTCTCCACGCCGCACTTTTCCAAGTGCTATCGCGAGTACTTTGGTGTGCCCCCCAGTGAAGAGCGTACCGCTAGCGACATGAGCCGCAAACCGCCATCACGGGAGACGATGCAGCCGTCATCGTCCAAACCACTGACAGCATTCGACCAGGCACGAAACGAATCCACCTTTGCCAGTGTTCGAATGATTGATCGTTCTCAATTGTCGCAATCATGCTGACTGGCCGCGCCTGTCGCGCCTCGGTCGACCGCCATGCTCAAAGCGCACTGAACCGCCCCGCCAATCCCCGCTCTGCAAACTGCTCAATAATGAAATCGACAAACGCCCGGGTCTTGCCCGGCAACAGTTTGTGCTCGGCGTAATAGATCGAGATATTGCCGTCATCGACATACCAGTCCGGCAAAACCCGCTGCAAGGTTCCGGCCTCCAGATAGCCCACGGCGAATGGCATGCTCACCAGCGCAATGCCGAGGCCTTGGGTCGCCGTGGCACAGGCGGCTTCCGAATCACTCATGGTCATGCGCGCCTTGAGGGTCAGCGGACTGTGTTGCTGAGTGCGGCTGGTCAATTGCCAGGAACGCACGCGCCCCGTCTGCGGCGAACGAATCAGAATGCCGTCGTGTTGCCCGAGATCGTCGGGTTCGACAATGGCTGCACGCTTGGCCAGGTAATCGGTGCTCGCCACCAACACCCGATGGGCCGGCGTCAGTTTGCGCGCCACCACGCCTTGAGGCAGTTCGAATCCGCCACCAATCGCCGCATCGAAACCCTGACCGATCAGATCCACCTGGCGGTTATCGAAATGCCAGTCAGGATTGATCGCCGGATAACGCCGCAAAAATTCCCCCAGCAACGGCACGATGTACAAACGTCCGAACACCGTGCCCATGCTGACCTTCAGCGTTCCGGCCGGACGTCCCTCGGCGCTGGCGAGGTTGGCCACCGCATTCTGGATGGTGTGCAGACTGGCGCTCACCTCACTCAGAAACAAATGACCGGCCTCGGTCAGCGTCAGGCTGCGGGTACTGCGTTGAAACAACCGCACGCCCAGCCGTGCTTCCAGCTTGGCCACGCTCTTGCCCACCGCCGCAGGCGTCAGGCTCAGGCGGCGCGCGGCTTCGGCGAAGCTGCCGACTTCGGCGCTGCGCACAAAGCATTCGATACTGCTGAAGGTTTCCATAGGCGCCACTATAAACTTTTGGTTTACACAGACTATCTCAATTGCGGTCTACTCAGAGGGTAATCCTCAATCGATACTAGGCTCCATCAACCCGGCATCTCGCCTGGGGACTTTGGAGAACGAAATGACTACGCAGAACCTCAGCGGCAAAGTGGCTTTGATCCAGGGCGGTTCCCGCGGCATCGGTGCCGCCATCGTCAAACGCCTGGCCGCGCAAGGCGCGACGGTAGCCTTCACCTATGTCAGCTCCACCGCCAAGGCTGAAGAACTACAAAATGGCATCATCGCGGACGGCGGCAAAGCACTCGCCATCAAGGCCGACAGCGCCGACGCCGAAGCCATTCGTAACGCCGTGAATGTGACGGTGGAAACTTTTGGTCGCCTGGATATCCTGGTCAACAACGCCGGCGTGCTGGCCGTGGCTCCATTGGAAGATTTCAAACTTGAAGATTTCGACCAGACCCTGGCCATCAACGTGCGCAGCGTGTTCATCGCCACTCAGGCCGCTGCCAGACACATGAGCGAAGGTGGTCGGATCATCAACATCGGCAGCACCAACGCCGATCGCATGCCCTTCGCCGGTGGCGGCCCGTATGCCATGAGCAAGTCGGCGTTGGTCGGCCTGACCAAAGGCCTGGCCCGTGACCTCGGCCCGAAAGGCATCACCATCAACAACGTGCAACCAGGCCCGGTCGACACCGACATGAACCCGGCCAGCGGCGACTTCGCCGATAGCCTGATCCCGCTGATGGCGGTCGGTCGTTACGGCACGGTTGAAGAGATTGCCAGTTTCGTTGCCTACCTGGTGGGTCCTGAGGCGGGTTACATCACCGGCGCGAGCCTGACCATCGACGGTGGCTTTGGCGCGTGATGGTTTGAACAAGATGCAGATCCGGGAGCGGACCTTTCCGCTCCCACAGGGTCAACCTTTCAGGTGGCGATAACTCTGTACCGCAGCGCCGAACACCACCGCACCCGCCGCAATCGCCAGCCAGAACCCGCTTCTGGCGCCGAATGCATCGACCATCCAGCCCGAACCCGCCGCACCGATCGCCACGCCGATACTCAGCCCGGTGACCAGCCAGGTCAGGCCTTCGGTGAGCTTGGCCGGCGGCACGATCTGCTCCACCAGCGCCATGGCGACAATCAAGGTCGGGGCAAAAAACAGCCCGGCAACGAACACCGCCAATGACAAGCCGAGAATGTTTACCGCCAGCAACAGCGGCAACGTCGTCACCGCCGTGGCAACCCCGCCGTAAAGAAACAAACGCGGCAACGGCACTTTCGAACGCAACGCACCGAAGGCCAAACCAGCCATGCAGGAACCAATGGCGTACACCGACAGCACAATGCTCGCCGCCGCCGGTTGCCCCTGCTGTTGCGCGAAAGCCACGCTGACCACGTCCACCACGCCGACAATGGTGCCCATGGCGACCATCAACACCATCAGCAACTGGATTTCGGCGCTGCGGATGATCGACGCCGCATGATGTTTTTCATGGGGATGCACCGGCGGCTCAGTGCTGCCCTGCAATACAAATGCGGTGACGCCGATCGCCAGCATCAACAACGCGGCCAACGGCCCCGCCTCGGGAAACGCCACCACGCACAAACCTACCGACAACGGTGGCCCGACGATGAAGCAGACTTCGTCCAGCACCGACTCCAGGGCATAGGCGGTTTGCAGTTGCGGCTGACCGCGATACAACTCGGTCCAGCGCGCCCGCACCATCGCCGACATGCTCGGCATGCAGCCGGCTATCGCAGCGAACACAAACAAGGTCCAGTTCGGCGCCTGCAAGCGCGTACACAGCAACACCAGCAACAACGCCCCACCACCGATCAATGCCGACACCGGCAGAATCCGCCGCTGGCCAAAACGGTCCACCAGCCGCGATACCTGCGGCGCACAAAACGCCGTGGCCAACGCAAACGTCGCCGCCACCGCGCCGGCCAACCCGTAGCCACCCTGCAACTGCGAGAGCATGGTGATCAGGCCGATGCCCGTCATGGAAATCGGCATGCGCGCGATCATCCCGGCCAGCACGAAGGCCCGGGCGCCGGGGGCTTTGAACAATTCGCGATAGGGGTTGGCCATGGATGCAGCTCTCGTCAGTGGCCGTGCAAATTGCCATAAGGCGCAATGGCGCGAAAGCGTGGAATTGTTGGTTGAATGTGAAGCCCCTTTCACCAGCGCATTGGCCAGGATCGGGCCGCCCTTGCGGCACCCATCAAACTGAACTAGATTTTCCATCCACCACGCGTCACGTCTGAAGTTCACTAGCATTCTGGTCCGCAGTAACGTCCGGTAGCGAAGACACACAGGAGTCTTGCTATGGAAGAGTTACTGATTCTGGTCAGCCCAAAAGACCGCCAGACCGGCTTCGCCCCCAAGATGCAGGTCCATCAAAAAGGACTGCGTCACCGCGCCTTTTCCGTGTTTATTTTCGATCGCAACGCACGTCTGTTACTGCAACAGCGCGCACAGGGCAAATACCACTCGGCAGGCCTTTGGACCAACACCTGTTGTGGCCATCCGCGTCACGGTGAACGAACGCTTGCGGCAGCACAACGACGGTTGCATGAAGAAATGGGCCTGTCCTGCAAGCTGTTGAAGGTCTCGACGCTGCTCTATCACGAATCAGTCTCGAACCAGTTGATCGAGCACGAATACGACCATGTATTTGCTGGCATCTGCGATATCGATCCTGTTGCCAATCCTGAAGAAGCGCAGGATTGGCAATGGCTTGAGCTGTCGAAAATCCCCGATGCCCTCAACGCCACGCCGCAGATGTTTACCGCGTGGTTTCACCGGATATTTGAACGGTTTGGCCTCGACGGCGTGCGATATTGGCAAGAGAGTGCCGTGAGCTTCACACCGAGCCGCCGGCCAAAGCCGCGCTGGCAGGTACCGCCGCTGTATTGCCCGATGCCTGTCAGAATCGATGAGGCACTCGCCGCAGAAGTCGATGAACGGCTTATGAGCTGGATCGAAAAAACCGGTATTTTCGCTGGCCAGCAGCACAAGATCCGTTCCTCAGGATTCGGCAGGTTCGCCATGTTGTGCCATACCGACACCGACGATCCGGATCGTCTGCTGCTATCGGCCCAATGCATCGCCGCATTATTTGCCGTCGATGACTATTACTGCGATGACGAAAGCACCGGGTCGGTACCGGCACTCGTTGGCTCGCGTTTATCCATTGCACTCGCTGCACTTGAACCTGCACACCTGACCGAAGGTTTTCGCACTGATCTGGAAAAGGCACTGGACAGCGATCCCGTGCTGGTAGGCCTGCGCGCATACATGGGGCGGGTCGGCGAGTTCGCCACACCCGCGCAAATCGCCCGGGTCCGTCATGAAATCATCGCCATGTTCGTCACGATGACTGCCGAAGCTGCCTGGCGTATCAACGGCGTGACGCCTGCCCTCTGGGAATACCTGGCTCAGCGCCAGACCAACAGTTTTCTGCCCTGCATGTCGCTGATCGACATCATCGGTGGCTATGAGCTGCCGGCCAATGTTTATTGCGCTCCGGCCGTGCGGCGGGTCACGACGCTGGCCGCCAGCGCAACCATCATCGCCAACGATCTGTTTTCGGCGCCCAAGGAAAGCCTGGTTGAAGTAGGCGACTTCAATCTGCCGCGGCTGTTGATGGCGGAACAGGGCTGCTCAATCGAAAAAGCCATGCAGCTCAGCGCAACTATTCATGACGATGTGATGCGCCTGTATGAAAGCGCCGAACAAGCGCTGCTGACGGATCAAAACCCGCAACTGCAGCGTTATCTGGCAGGGGTGAAAAGTTGGGTGGCGGGCAGTCTGGAGTGGCATCGCCACAGTGGTCGATATCAGATCTGACGGGGACAGGCCTAGTGGCTTGGGTGAAGATGATTTCGGGCTCGGCATGAACTCTCACGGGTGCCCGCCAGTCAGCTGATTAAGTCCCAGGTTCCCGGAGTTTCGCGACAATGGCCGATCACCCCGAAAGCCAAAGCCCCATCGACGCCCACGGTATTATCGGCGACATGCGCAGTGCCGCATTGGTCAATGACAAGGGCAGCGTGGATTTTTTCTGCTGGCCGGAATTCGACAGCCCATCGATCTTCTGCGCCCTGCTGGACAGCCCCGAGGCCGGGATATTCCAGCTGTCCCCGGACTTGCCCGATGCCCGTCGCGAGCAAATCTACCTGCCGGACACCAACGTATTGCAAACCCGCTGGCTCAGCGATCGCGCCGTGGTCGAAGTCACCGACCTGCTGCCCATCGGTGACAGCGAGGACGACCTGCCGCTGCTCATGCGCCGGGTACGGGTGGTCAGCGGCAAGGCAACTTTTCATATGTGCTGCGCCGTGCGACACGACTATGCCCGCGCCACCACCCGCGCGCGTCTCGATAAAAAAACGGTGATTTTCGAAGCCACCGATCAACCTTCCCTGCGCCTCGCTGCGGATCAGGCGTTACACATAGCGGCCCATGCGGCCGTCGCCGAATTCACCCTCGAACAGGACCAGACCGCCGAATTCCTGCTCGGCGCCGTCGACGATCCGCGCTTCAAGGAAGGCGCTACGCAACTTTGCCTGCAACGTACCTTGAAGTTCTGGCGCGACTGGATCGGCCAGTCCAACTACCGCGGTCGCTGGCGGGAAATGGTCAACCGTTCAGCCCTGGCGATGAAACTGCTGACCTCGCGCAAACATGGCGCCATCCTCGCCGCTGCAACCTTCGGCCTACCGGAAACCACGGGCGGCGAACGCAACTGGGACTATCGCTACACCTGGATCCGTGATGCCTCCTTCACCGTGTATGCCTTCATGCGTTTGGGTTTCGTCGAAGAGGCCAACGCCTACATGCGCTGGTTGCGCGGACGGGTCAGTGACTGCCACGGCCAGCCGATGAAACTCAATATTCTGTATGGCATCGATGGTCGTCAGGAGCTGCCGGAAATCGAACTCACGCACCTGTCCGGTCATGGCGGGGCGACACCGGTGCGCATCGGCAACCTGGCCTACGCCCAGGTACAACTCGACATCTTCGGCGAGCTGATGGATGCGGTGTACCTCGTCAACAAGTACGGCGAAGCCATTTCCCACGAAGGCTGGAAGCACGCTGTGGAAGTGGTCGATCAGGTTTGCGAAACATGGAACCAGGAAGACGTCGGCATCTGGGAAATGCGCGGCGAGCAACATCACTTTCTGCATTCGCGTCTGATGTGCTGGGTGGCGCTGGACCGGGCGATCCGTCTCGCCTCGAAACGTTCGCTGCCGGCCCCGTTCGCCCGTTGGGATCAAACCCGCCAGGCCATTTACGCCGACATCTGGGACAACTTCTGGAGCGAAGAGCACGGGCATTTCGTCCAGCACATCGGCGGGACCGGCCTCGACGGATCAATGCTGCTGATGCCGTTGGTGCGCTTCGTCAGCGCCAAGGACCCACGCTGGCTGGCGACCCTCGACGCCATCGAAAAAAACCTGGTGCGCGACGGCATGGTTTACCGCTATCACAACGAACACACCCACATCGATGGCCTGCCGGGCACAGAAGGCGCGTTCGCTGCCTGTTCCTTTTGGTACGTTGAATGCCTGGCCCGCGCCGGACGCTTGGAAAAGGCCCATCTGGAGTTCGAGCAACTGCAGCGTTATGCCAACCCGTTGGGACTGTACGCCGAAGAGTTCGACAGCCACGGGCGGCACATGGGCAATACGCCGCAAGCGCTAACGCACCTGGCATTGATCAGCGCTGCGTGTTTTCTCGATCGAAAATTGAGTGGCGAGAAGAGTTTTTGGCAACCTTGAACGGGGTGTTGAACCGGCGGTCAATGGACGCTTCGCCTCAGGTTTGTCGAATGCCCATGCCCTACACTTTTTAAACGAAATCGCTGGAAATACCCTGTTGCCAGCCGCAACAACCCCACCTAACATTCCGAATCAGCGGGTACAGCGGAGCTGTCCAACATCCCCGAATTCAAGGAACCAGAATGTCCCAACGCATCCATCGCAGCATCGACCTGCCCCTTCGAACCGGCCTCAATCGCGACCAACTGTGGGACGCCTCCGACAAGGGCCTGATCAAATGCTGGGAAGTCGGCCGCCAGCGAGCCGCCCGCTTCCCCGACCTGGCCCAACAATGCCTCGCCGGCGAACTGCCGGTGCTGGGCTGGAAAGGTGGCGTCAGCCGCAGCCTGAAAAAACTCGAAAAATACGGTTCACTCAAATACCTCGCGCAGTGGCAGGGCTTGCGTGGGGAAGATCTGGATGTGGATTTGGGCGAAGAGCGGACGTTGACCTGCTCACGTACGAAAATGGTGGTGACGTTTACGCCGGATCGGGCGAAGTATTTCAATCAGGTGACGGAAGTGGAAACAGGCGACTAGACACTGACCGAGAACCGCTCACGATAAGCCTGCGGCGTAACCCCCATCGCCCGCAGAAAACTGCGGCGCAAGGTTTCTTCGCTGCCGAACCCGCATTGTGCGGCGACCCGTTTGACCGGTACGCCGGTATCGCTGAGCAATCGGCGCGCGGTTTCGACCCGGATCAGTTCAATGGCCCGGGCCGGGGTCTGGCCGGTCTCGGCGCGGTAATGACGGACGAAGCTGCGCTCGCTCATGCCCGCCTGGAGTGCCAGAGTGGGAATGCCAAGATCTTTGCCGAGGTTTTCGCTGATCCAGGCATGAAGTTCGTCGAATCGGCTGTCTTCTTTCTGCAGGGACAGGGTCACGCTGAATTGCGATTGGCCACCGGGGCGCTTGAGAAAGACCACCAATTGCCGGGCAACTTCCAGGGCCATGTTACGGCCCAGGTCGGCTTCCACCATTGCCAATGCCAGATCGATGCCGGCGGTCAACCCGGCCGAGGTCCAGACCGGGCCGTCGTTGATGAAAATCGGATTGGGCTCGACCCGCAATTGCGGATGCTGCTGCGCCAGCTGTTCGCATCGGGTCCAGTGGGTGACCACGCGACGGCCATCCAGCCAACCACTGGCCGCCAGCAGGAATGCCCCGGTGCACACCGAGGCCACTCGTCGGCAGCCTGCTGCATGCTCGCGTACCCAGGTCACCAAGGGCTGATCCTGCGCCGCTGCGTACACCCCCCAACCACCCGCGATGATCAAGGTGTCACTGCCCTGTCCCGGTAACGGCTCGGCCAACAATGCCAGCCCCGCCGAAGACATCACCGCCCCGCCGCCGCTGGCAATCACCGTCGGCGCATACGGTGCTGGCGAGCCTTGCTGACGGGCGATGTCGTTGGCCGAGGCAAACACCTGTAACGGTCCGGTGACATCGAGCAACTGCACATTGGCAAACGCGAGTACGTGAATGGTTTTCGGCATTTTGGCGTAATTCGTGGGGTGATTGGCGTATGCGCCAAATCCTAGGCGCCTACAGTGAAGTCGTCCAGCCACTTCAGGAGAAAAACACCATGACTTTGCAGATCGGTTTTCTGTTGTTTCCACAGGTGCAACAACTCGACCTCACCGGCCCTTACGACGTGCTGGCCTCGTTGCCGGACGTTAAAGTGCATCTGATCTGGAAGGACTTGATGCCCATCACCGCCAGCACCGGCCTGCTGCTGAAACCGACCGTCACCTTCGACGAATGCCCGGCGCTGGATGTTATCTGTGTCCCCGGTGGCAGCGGCGTCGGTCCGCTGATGGAAGATGAGCAAACGCTCGCCTTCATCAAGGCGCAGGCCGCAAATGCGCGTTATGTGACGTCGGTCTGCACGGGCGCACTGGTGCTCGGCGCGGCCGGTTTACTCAAAGGCAAACGCGCCACCACGCACTGGGCCTATCACGAATTGTTGACGCCGCTGGGGGCGATTGCGGTGAAGGACCGGGTGGTGCGAGATGGCAACCTGCTGACCGGTGGCGGTATCACCGCCGGCATCGATTTTGCCTTGACCCTGGCGGCAGAGCTGTTCGATCAGGACACCGCCGAGCTGGTGCAATTGCAACTGGAATATGCCCCGGCCCCGCCATTCGCAGCTGGGAGCCCGGAAGCTGCGCCAGCCGGTGTGCTGGAAGAAGCCCGAAAACGCGCAGCGGCCTCGTTGAAACTGCGCAGGGAGATCACCGAACGCGCAGCGGCGAAGCTCAATCGGCAATAAACAATGGCTGCGGGACGAATCATCCCGCAGCCAGACTTTTCTATCGCCCATAAAAAAACCCGCCGAAGCGGGTTCTTCCAAGACCATTACGACTCCCTGTCGTGAGCAATCCCTGCAAATGGCCGATCATCCATGATCCTGAGCACTCCTTGTGCTTCAGTGGATGGGGCCAGAATACGCATCGGATCCAATCCGCAATAGACGACATAGTTGTTACGGCGTGTAAGACATTCGCCATAGCACCCCTTCCGAAAACCCTTGGGGCCCTAAGGCATCACGCTTCGCAGCCGTAAATATTCGGGTTGAACGCATGGCCGTCAGTCACCTTCTCGCTCACGGGCCTTGGCGTTCTCGGCCAGAAACTGTTCGAGTCTGCTCAACTGCTCCTCCCAGCCACGGCTATCCATGTAATACGCCTCCTTCTGGCGTACGTCGGGAATGTGCGCGAACCCCGACTCGGAAACCTTGAGCAGCGTGCCGTCCTCAAAGTCTTGCAATTCGAATTTCACCAGCGTGGTGGGTTCCTGCGAGTAGTCGATCTTCGGATTCACCGCATAAGGATGCCAGCGGAAGGAAAACAATTGCTGCGGCTCGACCCGCTCGACCAGTACATTCCACAGCACATGCTCGTAACCGGGATACGTCACCTGCCCCTGCGTCCACTCGCCGGCAATGAAGCGCCTGCCTTCAAGCGCCACGCCGAACCATTGCCCGAAGGCCTCGGCATCGACCAATGCGCGCCATACATGGGAACGCGGCGATTTAAGCGTGATTTTGCGCTCAAAACTATTGGGTACTGGTTTCATACGTCACCTCCTGTACTGAACAACAGTAGGCTTCTAAGACCACATGTCCAGCCTGAAAGTTGTATGCAAGCAGATCAACTGTCGTAATCGTGCACCTGACAGCGACGCAGGCTTCGCTACACTGCCCCCTACTTTCATCGCCACCGCGAGATTTTTTCCATGTTCGTACGCTTTTTCCTGGCGCTGACGCCCTTGATGTTCGCCACCCTGACCCATGCCGCCGTGAACTGCGACAACGCCACCGATCAGGCGACGATGAACCAGTGTGCGTCGCAGCAGCATGCGGCGGCTGACAAGGAGTTGAATGCGCTTTACCAGCAAATCACTGGCCGCCTGAAAGGCGACCCCGACCGCAAGAAACTGCTGTTGGGCGCGCAACGTTCGTGGATTGCGTTCCGCGATGCCGAGTGCAAGTTTTCGGCGTCTGGTGTGGAAGGCGGGAGTGTTTATCCGCTGATCTACAGCAACTGCGTGACGGAGTTGACCAAGGCGCGGGTCGAGACATTCAAGACTTACCTGAAGTGTCAGGAGGGGGATTTGGGGTGTCCGGTGCCGGGGGTTTGATTCTCTGTTGTTCTTGAGGGCCTCATCGCTGGCAAGCCAGCTCCCACAGTGGTGTGGTCACAATCGTGTGAACACCGCTGAACCCTGTGGGAGCGGGCTTGCCTGCGATGGCGCCAGATCAGGCAGCGCAATTACCGGACAAAAATCTGCGCCGTGGTAATCGCCATATCCCCACCCGGCAACTTGATGCTTCCCGTCTGTTTCAGGCTGTCGGCATCGAAGATCGCCACATCGTTGAAGGTCCCTGCCAGGTAAATCTTGCTGCCATCCTTGTTGAAGGAAATGCAGTAGTAGGAGTGATCGAGCGTCGCCGCCTGGAGCATTTTCTTCTCCTTGATGTCGTACTTGGCCAGGCGATTGAGCACGCCGAACATCAGGTTCGGGTCTTTCGGTGAGCGCATGCCGCTGAAATAGATTTCCGTCAATGGCCCGAAGTCGGTGGTTTCGGTCTTGCCGGTTTTCAGGTCGACGCTGAACAGGCCATACAGGTATTCGGCGGTGGCCGGGTCCTGCTTCTTGTCCTTGAACTTTGCGGCGGTGTACAGCAGCGAAAAATCATGCCGGTAGGTCTGCTGGTTCCACACGTAGAGCACGTCCGGCGCGCTGTAGTTCGCGCGTTTCCAGTGACGACTCGGGATCAGCACGTCGAACTTGCCGGTTTGCACATTGACCTTGTAGACGTCCGCCCCCGCCACATACAGCGTGCCGTCATCACCGCTCTGCATGATGGTCAGCTGCCGCGGCGCCGGGAAACTGCGCACAGGCTTGGCGTCCATGCCGCCGTCGGTCTTGTACACATCCAGCCGAGGCTGCTGCACTTCGTAGCGGTCGTTCATCCTCAGCGTCGGGTTGGCAACGGTGTACAGCTCTTTCCCGTCGTGACTGACCGTGAAGGCGAACATCGACTTGGCTTTCTCGCCCGGCTTCTGGGTGATGCTGGCGTGGAACACCTGTTTGCAGCTGTCCAGCTCAACGCCGTAGACATCCGCGTAATGATTGTTCAGCACGTAGGCGATCTTGCGATCCGGCGACAACTGCACGGTGCCGGGTCCGAAGGCGTCAGGCATCTTGCAGGTCTTGAACAGTGTGTCGGTAGCCAGGTCAATCACGTGCAGGTTGTTGGGGTAGTTGGTGGTCAACATATACTCGTGACCGACTTGCAACGCGGCATTTTCCTCGGCCAGAACATTGACCGAAAGGCTGCTCATAACGGCGAACGCGGCCAGGCCGCAGGCTTTGATATTACGCATGCTGGAATCCTTCTGATGTCCGATCACTTGTCTTTCGGAAAGACAGTGCCGAGGTTGCGCCAGTTGTCGTTGGACGCTTGGGCATCCTTGTTCCAGTCCGGGTAAGTGCTCATCATGTCCGGCACCTGCGCCGGCCACCAGCATGGGTCGGAGCAGCCATAAAGGTCTGCCTCCATCGGCTGGCACAGCGACGACACACCGCCGAACGCATCGATTTCCCAACCTGGGTCAGTGGTCGAAGCGCAGCCCGCCACGGAGCTCATCGCCACCACTTCTTCGATGCGGTTTTCATCCGCGGCCTGATCCAGCTTCAACGCTTTGTTATTGATTGCCTTGAGATGTTTCATATCAGTGAGCCTTGCGCGGAGTGATGTAGCTGCTGATGAACGCAGGGTTGTGAGCCATGATCCGGGTGTAGACCTCGATGCCGAAGTCGACCCAGTCACGCATCAGTTCGCAATAGTGATAGGTCGGGTGAGTCGGATCGCCGTAACGGGCGTAGCTCTCGTGGTAGCAACCGCCGGAGCACAGATTGCGAATCTGGCAGTCTTCGCAGCCGGTGTTGGTACGGTCCAGGCGTTGCGACAGGAAGTCGTTCAACTCCACCTGCTTCACGCCGCTGTGGACGTTGCCGAAGGTCGGCAGGCTCGAACCGGTAAAGCGGTGGCACAGGTTCAGCTCACCTTTGTGATCGACCGCCAGCATCTTCAGGCCCGCGCCGCATGGCAGGGCTTTTTTGTGGCCTTCATGGATGTCGGTGATCAGTTGGTGCAGGTTGGAGAAGCCGATGTTGCGGTGCTCAAGCGCCGCTTCCAGATAACGCCGACCGAGCTTCTTCATGTTGGCGAAGACTTCGATCAGTTCATCGCTGGTCAGGTTGAACGTACTGATGTCGCCTGAGGTGACCGGGGCAAAACCAACCTCGGCAAAACCCAGTTCATTGAACAGGTGATCCCAGATGGTTTCGACGTCGGTGACGCCCGTGGTCAAGGTCACGCGCGCCCCCACCGGACGGCTGTTGTAGCGCGACAGCAGCATCTCGGCCTTGCGCCGCACCACATCATAAGTGCCCTGCCCGCCAACGGTAATGCGATTGCGGTCGTGTACGGTTTTCGGCCCGTCGATGCTGACCGACAGACCGAACCGGTGCGCATTCAGATAGTCGACGGTCTCTTCGGTGAGCAGCGTGGCGTTGGTGGTCATCACGAACTCGACGAACTTGCCGGCCTCGGCAAATCGTTTCTCACAATAATCGACCATGTACTCGATCAGCTTGCGATTGCTCAGCGGTTCGCCGCCGAAGAAGACTACGGTGAAACGCTCTTCGTCCGGCGATTCGCGCAGCAGCATTTCCACCGAGGCAATCGCGGTTTCGACGTCCATTTTCTTGCCGGCTGACGGCTTGTCGAGATCTTCCTTGTAGCAGTAGGTGCAACTCAGGTTGCAGCCGGTGTTGACGTTGAGCACCACGGTATTGATCGCCGTGCGCTCGACGCGTTTGGTGGCGATGTCCGGGGTCAGCGGTGAGCCGTCGCTGACCAGTTCCAGGGCCATCAGCTCGCGCAGGGTTTCGGTGATTTCTTCACCGTTGAAGCGCGCAGCCAGACGCTGGATCAGGTCGTCCGAAGAACACCCCGGTCCACGCAAAGTATCGATGATGGTGCCTGTCAGTTCATCGCTGGCGAACAGCGAACTGCTGGGAATATGAAACAGCATGCGGTCGGCATCGACGTGCACTTCGTGCAGATTACGCTCGACCAGATTCAAGATAGCGCCCATTGCAACCTCCTGTGCAGGCCCCGGGGTACGGGGCTTGCGGTCATTCCGAAAAGTGTCTGTAAACGCTTGCGTTCAGTCAGCTCAAGGAATGGGTGGATTGTTCCAGCGTTGCACGGTGACGATCATGTGGCCTTCGCCGGTCAGGGATTTCCCTGCGTCATCGACGGCGGCGATCACCTTGAGGTTGCCGGCATTGTTGGTGGACATTTTGCGCGCAGGGTTCGGCCCGGCGTCGCCCGGTGTGAATACGCCAGTATCGGCCTGCATGGTGCCGGCGAACTTGACGTCTTCGTCTTCCTTGGCGCGATCGTCGAAGGCCTCGACCTTCCACTGCGCCGGGAACACGCCGATGCGATATGGCTTGCCGTCAGTGCCCTTGCCCCAGGCTTCAGCATCGAAACGGCCCTGGACTTTCGGCGTCGAACCACCGCCATCACCGATCCGCGCCACCGAGAATTCCGGTATGACCTTGACCTGATCGATCTTGCTGTAGACCGACAGGCTCGGGCCTTTCAACGTGCCGACGGTGACCACGCGCAGGCCCGGCTGGGCATTGGCGGCGGCCTTGAGCTTGACCTTGATCTGCTCCGGGCTTTGCTCGACGACCTGCACCACTTCCACACCCTTGCCGAAGTTCGGCTTGCCGCTCAGGCCGCTGCCGATCAGGGTGACCTCGGTTTCACTACCGGCCTTCACATAGCCAGGTTGCACCGCCAGGAGACGCTGCGAACCCTGTTTCGCAGCGACGAAGTCCAGACCACGCTCATCGTGCTCGGCCTCGAACATCCGGCCCTGCATGGCATTGCCTTGGGCGGCGAATACCTGGCGCATGGTCACGCCGTCGATGCTGACATTGCCGCGCCATTCATAGCCGGTGTAGAGAATCGCACTGCCGTCGCCATTGAACGGCGTGCCGTCGGCGTACTGGCCTTTGACGCTGACCTTGAAGGTGTCGCTGCCGTCAGCCGTTACGCTCATGACACCGGCCAGCTCGCCTTTGCCCGGCAAGTGGCCGCTGAAGCTCCAGTCGCCTGCCAGCGCCTCGCTCTTCGGCGCGCTGCTCTGCCATTTTTTCCAGGCCGGGTTGTCCAGCGGATAACGCTTGGCCAACAACGGCACCATTTCTTTGCGGGCGAGATCGAACCAGTCGCGGTCGCGGGACAGCGCCTGATATTCCAGGGACGGCCATTGGCCAAGGTGGAAGTTCACCAATCGCTCCCATTCCTGAGCCGGACGCCGTTGCAGCGCGACCCGCGCACCGGAGTGGCAGCGGCCGCACATTTGGCTGGTCTGATCGTCGAACTGCTCGACGGTGTTGAGCCGGCGCTCCATGGCATAACGCACGCCGTCGGTTTCGCTCGGCGCCAGCCCCTGAGTGTCGGCAAGGTACTTGACCAGCGTGCGGCGATCTTCATCGCTGATCTGCAAACCGTGCATGGTCTGCATGCGGGCGATGCTCATCAGCCAGCCTTCCGGTGTCTTGCGCTGGTGGCTGATACGGCTCAGGGCGTTATTGGCTTCAGGGGTGTGACAGCCCTGACACGTTTCCTTGAGGATGGTCTGGGCGTCGCGGGCTGCCAGGCTGTAGGGCGAATGCAGGGCTATGCAAGCGGCCACGGCCAGCAGGCCGGCGCTCATGCCTGATCGGAGTCTTCTCTTCATCAACGTCTAACCTCGCACGGTGCTTTCTTATTTTTGTGGCTTATCGTTTTTTATGGTTTCTGCCGTCGGCGGCGAGCCGCTGACGGAGGCAAGAGAAACGTCTGCGATGAGCAATACACGGAGCGTGCCAGCTTATGAATATCTATTTGAATCAATGACTTGACATAATCCACCTGGATTTTCGACGGGCATATCAACGGCGGGCACGTTCTATTTCGCGACAGCTGTTGCAACCTGAGACAAGCATAGCTGCAGCCTTTGTAGGAGCGAGCCGGCTTGCGATGGACGTACGATAACGTTGGGTGTCTGGCTGCACTGGTTGCCTGGACGTTTTTCGCGAGCAGGCTCGCTTCTACAGAGGAGATGAGATTCTCAGTTCGTCGCAATTTGCGACGTTTATCGATCACGGGATGATCCGCAGAGAATCTGTGACGCCCCGACAAACAGGGCGTTCGGGCCAAAAAATCACAACTGGCACAGCCATTGCGAAAGACCTCGTCACAACGAACAAGACGAGGTTTCATCATGTCGCTTCCAAACCTGCTTCCAGCCACTTCGGCATTCATCCAGCGTGCCCCGCGCATGCTCATCGGCAGTGACTGGGTCGCAGCCGCCGACGGCCAGACCATGCCGTTGCACAACCCGGCCACCGGCGAGGTGCTGTGCGTGGTGCCGCGAGCCACCGCGGACGATGTCGACCGCGCCGTACTCGCCGCCCGCCAGGCATTCGATGATTCCGCCTGGACCCGCACCCGCCCCCGTGAGCGACAGAACCTGCTATGGAAACTCGCCGACCTGATGCAGCGCGACGCCGAACTGCTGGCGCAGCTGGAATGCCTGAACAACGGCAAAAGCGCCGCCGTCGCCCAAGTGATGGACGTGCAACTGGCCATCGACTTCCTGCGCTACATGGCCGGTTGGGCGACCAAGATCGAAGGCTCGACAGTCGACGTGTCGGCACCGTTGATGCCCAACGACCAGTTTCACAGCTTCATCCGTCGTGAAGCGGTGGGCGTGGTCGGTGCCATCGTCGCCTGGAATTTCCCGCTGCTGCTGGCCTGCTGGAAACTCGGCCCGGCCCTGGCCACCGGTTGCACCGTGGTGCTCAAACCTGCGGATGAAACCCCTCTGACCGCACTGAAACTCGCCGAACTGGTGCTGGAAGCGGGCTATCCGGAAGGCGTGTTCAACGTCGTCACCGGCACCGGCATCACCGCAGGTTCCGCCCTGACCCATAACCCGCTGGTGGACAAACTGACCTTCACCGGCTCGACCGCCGTGGGCAAGCAGATTGGCAAGATCGCCATGGACTCCATGACCCGGGTGACGCTGGAACTGGGCGGAAAATCACCGACCATCGTCATGGCCGACGCCGACCTGAAAACCGCCGCAGCCGGTGCTGCCAGCGCAATTTTCTTCAATCAGGGACAGGTCTGCTGCGCTGGCTCGCGCCTGTATGTGCAGCGCAAGCATTTCGACAATGTGGTGGCCGACATCGCCGGTATCGCCAATGCCATGAAGCTCGGCAATGGCCTGGACCCGAGCGTTGAGATGGGGCCGCTGATTTCGGCACGTCAACAGGAGCGCGTCTACGGCTATATCGAAAAAGGCCGGGAAAGCGGCGCCACCATCGCCTGCGGTGGTGAGCAATTCGGGCCGGGCTTTTTCGTCAAACCGACGGTGATTGTCGACGTCGATCAGAAGCACTCGTTGGTGCAGGAAGAAATCTTCGGCCCGGTACTGGTGGCGATTCCCTTCGACGACGAAGCCGATGCACTGCGCATGGCCAATGACAGCCCTTATGGACTGGGCGCAAGCATCTGGTCCAATGATCTGGCAGCGGTGCACCGGATGATTCCGCGGATCAAGTCCGGTTCAGTGTGGGTCAACTGCCACAGCGCCCTGGACCCGGCACTGCCGTTTGGTGGCTACAAAATGTCGGGGGTCGGGCGTGAGATGGGGTATGCGGCGATTGAGCATTACACCGAGCTGAAGTCGGTGTTGATCAAGTTGTAATTTGTGGCACCCGTGACCCACTGATCGTTCCCACGCTCTGCGTGGAAATGCATCCCGTGACGCTCTGCGTCACCTTCTGAAGTGGAACGCGGAGCGTCCCTGGCGGCGTTCCCACGCAGAGCGTGGGAACGATCAAACTCAAGGTTTGTACCCTTGAGTCAACAGCCACCCCCGAACCACCCGCCCCTGCTCCACCGTCAACCCCGCCAACACTTGCTCTGCAGGTTCGCCTTGCTTCAATCGCCGCACCAACGGCGCCAGTTCAACGCCCTGCACATGCCAGATCCCCAACGGCTGATCCGCTGTAATCACCACCTCGGCTTCATCGACAAAGCCATCACACAACACCGGCGCCCGCTCAATCCTCAGCGCAGCGAAATCCGCCTCGGCATGGGCCACCTCGGCATCCGGCCATTGCTGCCGCGCCTGCCAGAATGGCTGATCGGACCAACGCTGCTCATCGGCATAGAAGTCCCGGCCAATCCGCGCAAAACGCAAAAACAACTGTTCCACGCGCTGCTGGTGAAAACGCTTGGCCAGCGCCGCGCGCTCGGGTTTGTGCAACAACGTGTTGATCACCGCCGGCGCCTGCAACGCTGACGACAGGGACTGGAAGATGCCGTTGCCCGAGAGCGGGTCCACCGCCATCGCCGCATCCCCCACGCGAATCCAGTTTTCGCCACACACCTGCGGGCTGAGGATCGCGGTGCTGCTGCGGGCATGCAGCTGCAAATCGACTTCAACCTGATCGGCGAAAAATGCTCGAGCCACTGCCGATGCCCGGCGCCGCTGTCGGCAGTATTCGAGCAACATCGCTTTGCCTGGCAACTCGGCACTGGTGACGTCCACCGTCCATTGCCAATAACACTGACCGTCGGCCCGTCGCGCCATCCACGCCCAACCGTCCGCCAGGCTTTCCACGGCGCTGGCGGTCTTGCCGGGCGAGCCTTGCCAGCGATTGAGCAGGCTGACCGTCTCCGGCCCGCGCATCCCCTTGCCAAGGGCGGGCGCCTGACGCCCGCGGGCATCCACCAGAAAATCGGCGCTCAACGCCTCCTGTCCTTCGATCTGGATGCAATGCCCGAACGGTGACGTCTGGACGCCCATTACCCGGCCTTCGATCAGCGAAACACCGGCGGTACGCAAGTCTTCGCGCAGGCCGCGATCGAAGCTTGGACGATCCAGCAAAAACTCGATGTTCTGCGCGTGTTGCCGACCGTTCCAGTTCACTTGCCGTTGTGACGGCAACGCAGCATTCGCCAGCGCTTGATGCAACCCCGCGCCGCGCAAGGCGTCGAGAACCCGCACAGACACACCTTCGAGCGCCGCAAACCGGCGCCACTCACTGACCAGCGTGACGGCATGACCCAGCCGCCGTAATCCCAGCGCCACAGCCGTGCCTGCTGGCCCGGCACCCAAAACGACAATCATCGTCATGCTCAGAAGCGCCTTTCCGGTCCGCGATAACGAGCGTTCTGCCGCAGCCACTCGATGATTTGTGCATTGCTCGCCCCGGGCTGTTCCACCAGGAATCCGGCGATGTGTCCGCTCAATGCCGCGCAACCGAGACTGGCCCCCGACTGCCCCGGATAAGTGCCGTGGACACACGCGGCGAAATCCGCCTGGGCGCTGTTGAGCCACGACCATTCGAGTTCGGCGCAGCGGGCATCGCCGGTCACTCGCAGCACCTGTGGGTAATTCGCCGGATACACGCCTTCGCCCTGGGCCGGGCTGGATGCGCAAAGCAGCACGCCACGCGCTACCGCTGCGGCACAGGCCGCCCGCAACAGGCTGCGATCCTGACGCAAGCCGAGGCTCAGATTGATCAGGCGCACGTCCTGCGTCACTAGCCAGTCAATCGCCGAGGCGATCTGCAAGGCACTGGTGACGCCGCGCTGATCGAACACCTGCGCCACGCAGAACTGCGCCGATGGTGCGCGTCGCCCAATGGCTTCGATCACTGCGCTGCCGTGGCCCAAGGGATCTTCGCGCAAGTCGCTTTCGGCCAGGCCGTCCTCGACCAGTGAAAACCTGCGCCCGGCCACGACCTGCACCCGCTGCGCTGCCGAGTGTCCGCTGTCCACCACACCGATACGCAACTCAGTTTTCATAAGGCTCAGGCTTCATGCAGCACCGCTTTCGAAACCAGCACGCCGTCTTGCAATTCAAAGCGCAAATCGGCATCGGCCAGGGTTGAGGGACGATGGCTGATCAAGATGCGCGTGCGCCCGGCAAACAAGCGGTCGATGGCCTCGATCACTTCACGTTCGGTGGCTTCATCCACCGCGCAAGTGGCTTCATCGAGTACCAGGATCAGAGGGTCCTGCAACAGCGCGCGGGCAATCGCGATGCGTTGTTTCTGGCCCCCGGACAATTGCTGGCCGCGCTCACCCAGCGGACTGTCCAGACCTTCGGGCAAGGACGCGATCAGACTGTCGAGCTGCGCCAACCGTGCCACTTCGGCAATCGCTTCGCGACTGGCATCCGGCACCGCGTAAGCGAGGTTGTCGGCCAGGCTGCCACGAAACAGTACGATGTCCTGACTGACCACGGCGATGCGTCGCCGCAGTTGGAACAGGTCCAGTTCACGCAGATCGACTTCGCCCAACAGCACACGGCCCGACTGCGGATCATGGTGCCGCTGCAGCAGGTCGATCAGGGTCGATTTGCCGGCCCCGGAGCCACCACTCAGGGCAACTTTCAAACCGTAGGGGATATGCGCCTCGATTCCGCGCAACGTAGTCTGCCGACCGGGATGGCTGAAGTGCACATCCTCGAAACGCAGCTCGCCAGAAGCAGGCATCGGCTTCGGTGCAGCCGGGGTGAACACGGTCGGCTCTTCACCTCGCAGTTCCATCACCCGACCAAGACTGACGGTCATCCGTTGAATCGCCACGTACAATCCCAGCAAACTTTGCACGGGCCCGACGGCCATGCCCAGATACGTCGAAAACGCGATCAACGCACCGAGTTGCCAGGTGCCCTGCACCACCCAATAGCCGCCAATCAGAAACGCACAGGCGCGGGACAGCGAGGTCAACGTCCCCGGCACGGCCTGGGTGAAAAACTCGGTGACTTGCAGGCGCAGCAACTGGCTCATGTAGCCCTGCCCCAGCGTCTCCAGACGTCTCGCTTCACGTTGCTGCTGACCGGCGGACTGGATGAATTTCATCACCGGCAACGTCTCGACCATGAACGACGACATATCCGCCGAGCGTTCGCGCAGCTGCCGTACATCGCGCTCGACCTTGCGCCGCATCCAGCGTAGCCAGAGCACATCGAGGGGAATCAGCACCAACGCCAGCAGCGAGAGTTTCCAGGACAAGGTCAGCAGCATCGCCACTGCCACCACCAGCCCGATCACACTGGACACCGCCGAGAACAGCGAGTCCACGGCAAAGCGCTGAATCTCCGCCACGTCACCATCAAGACGAGACATCAGATCGCCGATGCGTCGCTGGCCGTAGAAGCTCGGCGACAGGGTCTGCAAATGCCGATACAGGTCATCGCGCAGGGCAAACAGCATGCGCCCGGACAAACGCGTGTGCAGGTAGCGATTGATGCCCGACAGCGCCGTTCCCAGCAATCCGGCGACGATCATCAACCCGGCGATGAGCACCAGCATCGGGAAGTCGCGTGCCAGCAAACCATCGTCGATCAGCAGCTTGGTCAACCAGGGCTGCACCAGTACCAGCGCCGAGGCGCACACCGACAAGCCCAGTAGTCCGGCAATCGCCAGTCGATGGGGACGCACGAAGCTGTAGAGCCATCGCAACGCCGCTTGCAGGGCCTCGGGGTTCTGGCTGTCGATCAGCCGAACGATCAGGCGCTGCATCACGAGCGCAGCTGCTTGAGCTTGCGATAAAGGGTCGCGCGGCTGATACCCAAGGCGTCAGCGGCGGCCGAGACGTTGCCCTGATGGCTGTCCAGGGACTGGCGGATCATCTCCAGTTCGTTTTCCCGAATACTGCCGGCTTGCGGACGTTCAGTCGCGGTCAATTCATCGAGCATGCTGTCGGGCAGGTGGTCGAGGGTCAGCACTGTTTCTCCCGGCTCGCGCATGGCCAGCGCGGTGCGCAGAACCATCTCCAGCTGACGGATGTTACCCGGCCAGTGGTAGCCGGCGAGCACGCGGTCCAGATCGTCATGCAGGACGACATCAGGCGCATCGAGTTTGCTCAACATGCGACTGACCAGCCCTGCGAAATCCTCGCGCTCGCGCAAAGCGGGGAGCATGACGCTGATGCCGTTGACCCGGTAAAACAAATCTTCGCGAAAGTGCTTTTCCTCTACCAGGCGCTTGAGGTCACGGTGAGTGGCGCAGATCAGCGCGATGTCGATGTCCTGTTCTTCGCCAGCGCCCAACGGCGCCACCTTGCGGTCTTGCAGTACCCGCAATAACCGAGCCTGCAAGGCCAGCGGCATGTCGCCGATTTCATCGAGAAACAACGTACCGCCATGGGCCTGTTGCAAGCGACCGACCATGCCGCCACGACGCGAGCCGGTAAACGCGCCTTCGCGATAGCCGAACAGTTCGGACTCGATCAGACCTTCGGGGATGGCCGCACAATTCACCGCGACGAAGGGTTTGTCGCAACGGGCACCGGCCATGTGCAGGGCGCGGGCGATGACTTCCTTACCCGTGCCGGTTTCGCCCAGCAGCAACACCGGCAGCTCGTTGGCCAGGCCTTGTCGGGCCATGCGCAAAGCGCGGGCGTAGCGGGCATTGCTGCCAGCCAAAGACTGGAGATCGGGTTGGGGTTGGGCTTTAGCGGTTTTGGCCACGCTACGCGGTGGAGTGCTGACATTGATCGTGCGTTGCGGCGCACGCAGGGTCTTGTAGAAAAATTCGCCTTTGGCGGTTTGCAGGCTGCCGGCGCCACCTTGATGCAGGCGTGCCAGCAATTGCAGGCCATCGACACCAAGAAACTCTTCGCAACGTCGGCCTACCAGTGCCGAACGCTCGGCATGCAACAACTGGCAGGCTTGCGCGCTGACCGCAAGGATCTGTCCGCCGAGGCTCACTGCCAACAGGCCCTGCCAAGGGGATTCGAGGTATTGCCGACGGCTGTGGAATGCCAGGACGATTTCGTCCGGATAACTGGCGTTGAACACCCGGCTCTCGATCTGGCTGACAGCCATGGCCAGCAACGCGGTGCTGTCGTGGGCGCGGCCGAGCGGGCCTTCGCGGGTCAGATCAAGGACGCCGAGGATGTCACCCTGCGGACAATGAATGGGCACCGAAGTGCAGGAAAAGTCACTGAGGCGATCCAGGTAATGTTCGCCGCAATCGATCAGGGTTGGCCGGGCTTCCACCAGCGCAGTGCCGAGGGCATTGGTGCCCCGGGCGGCTTCACTCCAGCAGGCACCGAGGGTAATGTCCTGCAGGCCGCTGCCCTTGAGGCGGTCGGCGCGCCCTTCGACAGCAAGAATGGTGGCATCGGAATTGGCCAGGATGATCAAGCCATCCTTGCCCTGACGCTCGGCCAGATAATCGATGGCCGGCAGTGCAGCGTCGATCAGCAAGCGATTGCTCGCCAGCAACACGTCCACGCTCGTGCTCGATTCCAGTGCCAGTTCATGCTTGGCATTGAAATGCACACCATGGCTGAGACTGCGCCGCCACGAAGCATCGATTTCCGCCCGCAGGACGCCGTCCGGCACTTCGCCTTCCAGATGCAGCTTTTCCCTGGCCAGCCGGGCTTCGCGATGCAGTTTGGGGGAGTTTGTTTTTATTAGCGTCATCAAGCGCTCCGGGTCATCCGCCCTGCGCCTTCAAACATCGGCGCCCTGGAGCAATCTTTACGTTAACGTCAGGGCAATGGCAAGTGCCGTAGGGCGCTTGTTCCGCCAGCTGGCACAGCGTCAGACGTGGGGATCGCCGGGAGCTTTACCGGGTGTAGCGTATTGCGGCTTGAGATGACCGTCCTGATCGAGCAGCCATGCGTCCATGATCTGCCGCACCACAGGTCCTGCAACCCGGCCACCGGCTTCACCGTTTTCGATCATGACCGAAATTACGATCTTCGGGTGTTCTGCCGGGGCGAACCCGACGAACAAGGCATTGTCGCGGTTGCGCTCACGGGTCTTCTCGCGGTTATAGCGCTCGCCCTGCTTGATCGCCACCACTTGCGCGGTGCCGCTTTTGCCGGCGATGCGATACTGCGCGCCTGCCGCTGCGGCGCGTGCAATTCCGCGCGAGTCGTGCATGACCATCTGCATGCCGTGGTTTACCTGCTCCCAGTCACGGGGGTCCTTGAGCAGAATGTTTGGCATCGGGTGTTCGTCCACCGGTGCAACACCGTCCACGGTCATCGCCAGATGCGGTCGGTTCCACACCCCTTTGTTGGCGATCAGCGCCGTCGCCTGGGCCAACTGCAGTGGTGTGACCTGCATGTAGCCCTGGCCGATACCGAGGATGACCGTCTCCCCCGGGAACCAAGGCTGACGGCGCGTGGCGCGCTTCCAGGCCTGGGATGGCATCAACCCTGACGACTCTTCGTACATATCCAGGGAAACTTTCTCACCCAGGCCAAACATTGCCATGTAGTCGTGTAAACGATCGATGCCCAGCTTGTGCGCCAGGTCATAGAAGTAGGTGTCGTTGGACCGCATGATCGCCGCGTCCATATCCACCCAACCGTCGCCGCTGTGGTTCCAGTTGCGGTACTTGTGATCGAAATCCGGGAGCTGGTAGTAACCCGGATCAAAGACTCGGGTCTGTGGCGTGACAACGCCGGCGTCGAGTCCGGCAATCGCGACTTCAGGCTTGATGGTCGAGCCCGGTGCGTAGAGGCCGCGCAGCACTCGGTTGAACAGCGGCCGGTCGATCGAGTCACGCAGCGTCGAGTATTCCTTGGCGCTGATACCGGTGACGAACAGGTTCGGATCGAAACTTGGATTACTGACCATGGCCAACACTTCGCCGGTCGAAGGATCCAGTGCGACGACTGAGCCGCGGCGATCACCCAAGGCTTGTTCCGCGGCTTCCTGGAGCTTGACGTCGAGACTCAGGACAATGTTTTCCCCGGGAACCGGATCGGTGTGCTTGAGCACGCGCAGGACACGACCCTGGGCATTGGTTTCGACTTCCTCGTAACCGACATGGCCGTGCAGCTGTGACTCGTAGAATTTTTCGATCCCGGTCTTGCCAATGGATTGGGTGCCGCGATACTCAACCGTATCCAGCGCCTTGGATTCTTTCTCGTTGATACGTCCTACGTAGCCAACCGAATGAGCGAAGTGCTCGCCGAGCGGGTAGTGTCGAACGAACTGCGGCTCGACATCCAGGCCCGGTAAGCGGAACTCGTTGACCGCGAGCACCGCGATCTGCTCTTCATTCAATTCATAGAACAGCGTTACGGGCACGAACGGGTGGCGTGCTTGTTTCATCGCCTTGTCGAACAGCGTGCGGTCTTCAGCGGGCAAATGCAGAAGGTTGACCACCTCATCCAGCTCTTCATTGACGTCGGTAGCGCGTTCGCGGGTGATGGTCAGGTTGTAGCTGGGCCGATTGTCCGCGAGCACCACGCCATTGCGGTCATAGATCAAGCCACGGGTAGGCGTGATCGGCAGGACATGGACGCGATTGTTCTCCGAAATCGTGGAGTGATAGTCGAATTCGACGACCTGCAGCACGTACAAACGCACCACCAATGCACAGGTAATCGCGACGACGAAAAAAGCACAAGCCACCAGTCTTTTGTTGACCAGACGGGATTCTTTTTCGTGGTCTTTGATCGGGATGGGGCCGGGCATTTCTCAAGCAACTCTGTGAAAAAAGATACCGATCCCTAAGCTTGGAAACAGTCCGTAAAAAACGAGCTGCACCATACCAAAACTGCTAAGTCACTTTCGTGTAACTTTATTTAACTTGTAACGGACATGCATTTCCCCGGGTACTTTTCGCCAGGCAAAACAAAACCCCAACTGCTTTCGCAATTGGGGTTTCGGAATTTAATCTTGACG
>NZ_RCNY01000070.1:0-1698 GCF_004307635.1 Pseudomonas sp. Sample_22 | reverse complement strand
AAGTGATTGAGCAGCATAAACGCCTGCTTCCATTGCTCTTGCGTAGTGGCCATTCCCCGGTTCCTCTTTACCAGTGAAAGAACACCGTCATCCGGTGCCGTGCCTTGTTAGGAAAAATCTGGCCTTAGTCAATCGTATGGCGAGCGGCACTAAGGCGCCCACTGTTCTGGATGACCGCCAGATCCACCTGACGATTACCTACTTAAGCTGGTTTGCGGCAATATTCAAATTGCACTATCGCTGCGCGGCGACGGGTCTTGGTCATGATGCCTACCCAACAGCAGCACACCGTTCTGCACCCAGATACGTATCAACCCAAACGGACCATATGGCATGGTGGTACCAGGCAGGGCTGGCGACCAGACAAGCTTCATCAATATGGCTCAGACGTTGGCGTGATGATCTTCCTAAGAATCATAACGTCCCAGCGACCTCTTCAGGGGGCCGCCGCGAGGGAGAGGGACTGATCTCTGATCTTTTGCAAGCGCTACACACTGTCCAAGGGTGGTGTTCCACATTGAAAAGCGCAATCATCGGGTTTGGAGCCTTGAGCTCGAAACGGTTGAAAGTCTTGGACCTGTGCGGCTTGGGCGGTGGTCATGATCAATTGGGCGCGCTCAAGGATGGCAGTGGCATTTCTGAACAGCGTCATTTGATGCTCAATGTGCATCTCGACCGATTCAGCTGGCACGTCTGGCCGATTTAACACTTCAAACAACCGTGCCAGCTCCTGCTCAGCTTTGTCACGTTCGTTGGTGATGTTCTGGCGCTGAATCGGATCATGCAGGTCAAATACAAACTCCCGGCAACCTAACCCTGCATTTCCCGTTAGGCATTTGAGGTGGTACTCGCAGGGCTTCAAGTTGATGTCCCTTACGCAGAACCCCAAAGGGCTGTAATGAGCCGTCTGCAAGGTGAGGTTCAACTGGGCCTGGATATCTTTCAAGGAAAGTTCACTGCGTTTCCAGGACTGTAGCTGCTCAGGCAACGAGCCAAGAAAGCGGGTATGTTCACCCAGCATCAGTTCACCTACTTTCTGAGCTCGTTCCCGTGCGGTTTGATGGTCGTAATGAGCGCCTTGAGGCTGGGTTCGGCCCATCCATTTATTGACGATGCTCGCAGCTAACCCAGCACGAAACAATGAATTGGTTTGCCAATGTCGTCCTTTATGGGTTTGAAAGGATTGGATGACCTCATCCTCCACCGCCACCCCATAACGGGAAAAAGCCGAACCCCGTGCAAGCCCCTGATCGCTCGGTTTGAGGGCATAAAGCACCGCACCGTAGGACAGCACGCAGGGAATATAAGCCTGGTAGGTGCCGCCCAAACTACTGGGAACCACAAATAGATAATCGGAGACTTTTTGCGAAATACGAAAAGCGTTGGAGCTGATAGCCAATCCTTCCGACAACACCTCCTTGACCATTTCAGCCAGCAATTCAGTTTGGAGGCGGGTATTCAAAGCCACAAAATCCTGCGAAATAGCTTGGGTGATGCTGCGGTATTCCAATAAGTAACCTGTACCGTGTGCATACTTCAAACCCGTCGTCGACGCACTTTTACGAAAAAAGGTTACAGGGGCAGCATTCAACCGCAGGTAGGAGAAAAATCCTTTTTTAGAACCCTTGTGAATCATGGTCATGGATTTCTGACCAAACCACTCTGGATAGAGCTGTTGCGCATCCAGCAGGGGTAACA